>JBAXFM010000089.1:0-17478 GCA_037139855.1 Bacteroidota bacterium | reverse complement strand
CTGATCGGGAAATTGAAGTTCAATCATGATTCCGATCTGCCATATATCAGCGTACCCAGGATCATCATGGCCATCATCGTATTCAGTTTTGTGGTTTACATGGTCCCCGGAATGTGGGGCGCTCCGTTAAAAGCGCTTTCGGGTTACCTCCCCCCTGCCACTTACCAGGATTTTGACATCAATGCCATTGTGCAAAAAGAGGTTGGTTCCATCAATGCAAGCGGGGGAGGATCACAACCTGCTGTTAATCTTTGTGATAAGCCTAAATATGCCGAATTTTTAAAACTTCCGCACGGTCTGAACGGATATTATGATTACAAACAGGCCCTGGCTTGTGCCAAAAAGCAAAATAAACCGATATTCATTGATTTTACCGGCCACGGATGTGTCAATTGTCGTGAGATGGAGGCCAATGTCTGGTCTGATCCCAACGTACTGAAACGGATGCGCGAGAATTACATCGTTACGGCACTCTATGTCGATGACAAAACCGAACTGCCTGAGAATGAGTGGATCACTTCCACCTATGATAAAAAAGTAAAGAAAACAATTGGAAAAATCTTTGCCGACCTGCAAATCACACGGTTCAATGTGAACTCGCAGCCCTATTATGTATTGCTCGACACAAGCGGCAATCTGCTTGTTTCTCCCCGTGCTTATGACCTTAGCATCGATGCTTTTGTGAAGTTTCTGGATGCTGGTAGTGAGAATTTCAAAAAACAGCAAAAATAGGTCCATATGAAATTGTTAGCTGTCTCCACCCTGTTATTAATGGCATTTAATTTAACATCCGTGGCACAGCAACCTGCGTTCACCGAGGCGAATGTCACGCTCCCGCAACTAGCCTACAGCGCCTGCGCATGGGGCGATTATAATCACGATGGCGACCTTGACCTGGCCCTTACCGGCGCTGAAGGGAACAACCCGCTCACAAAAATTTTCCGCAACGACAATGGCCAGTTCACCGATATACAGGCCAATCTGCTTGCCTTGCATTATGGATCTGTTGAATGGGGCGATTATGACAATGATGGCGACCTTGATTTGCTGGTCACAGGGATTGAGAGCCTTGGAAATCCTCACACGATCATCTTTAAAAACAGCGGTGGCATATTTACTGATTCCGGGATCAGTCTGCCCGGCGTTATGGACGGACAGGCATCCTGGGGCGATTTCAACAATGATGGCAATCTTGACATTCTGCTGGCCGGAAGCGAGATGGCCCGGATTTACCGGAACGATGGCAACGATTTGTTTACCAATATCAATGCTCCGCTTCCTAACCTGGAAACCGCCATGTGTTGCTGGAATGACTACAACAACGATGGGCAGATGGATGTGATGGTGTGCGGCAATACCGGTGGAGGAATCGTTTCGAAACTTTTTAAGAATGATCATGGAATATTTACCGAAGTAACCATCTCACCGGATCCCTTCCTGGGACTTTATGGCGGACAGGTTAAATGGGCAGATTTGGACAATGATGGCGACCAGGATCTGGTTATTGCCGGCATGGATCTTTACGTGGATGGGTATTTTCTCATCTATCGCAACGACGGTAACAATCATTTTACCAAATCCGACAACAATTCAGCCAACCTGTTAAACCCTTATTTCGATTTTGGTGATTATAATGCTGACGGTTTGATTGACCTCATCATCATGGGGACCATTTCAGGCTGCGGCGGACCGGCAGTAACCAGGCTTTTGCAGAATCTTGGCGCCATGAGCTTTACCGATGTCAGCCCGCTGTTACCCGGGTTCAAATTGGGCGGCGTGACCTGGGGAGATTACAACAACGATGGTTACACCGACCTGCTTTTCACCGGATTGGATGTTTTTGAAATGCCAAAAACAGGGCTTTATCTCAACAACCTCGGCGATACCTCCCACTTCACCCTGAACTCCCCACCCTCATCTCCGCAGGGACTTGAGGTTACCATGGAACCGGACAAGGCAATTTTACGCTGGAACAGTTCATCCGACACACAAACGCTAAAAAATGCCCTATCGTACAATATCAGTATCGGCACAACGTCAGAGTCACATGATGTTTTATCCCCGCTAGCCGTTCTTAATACAGGCTATCGCATGGTGACCGCCCCCGGAAATGCAAGCGCCGACACCAACTGGATCATTTCAGACATCCCCCCCGGAACATACTATTTCAGTGTTCAGGCCATCGACAACGGATTTATGCCGGGAGTCTTTTCGGCTCCTAAAATGTTTACTTACGCACCTGTTGGCATTGACCAGCACGAAAAACCCACCTTCAGCATCTCACCAAATCCTTGTCATGACCGCATTTTGATCCATGACGGAACATCGGCACAACCAGATATCAGAATACGGATCATGGATGAAACAGGCAAATGCTTTTATGAAGGACCAAATCCAGGTGTCATGAACATTGCCACCTGGCCTAACGGAATGTATATGATACAAAAAACGGACAGTAAAGTAACACTGTCCGCCAAATTCTTTAAAAATTAATCAATCGATTATTTTGGCATTTTCATCATTACCTGCATTGTTTGATAATCATTTTTCCCCTTCCCACATCTTTGCAAAATACCCATAGAAATACACAATTGTCTCAATTCCCTTGAAGAAATTGTCGAGGGGGTAATTCTCATTGGGCGAATGACAGGCATCCGATTCGAGGCCAAAGCCCAATAAGATGGTTTTAACGCCAAGAATTTCCTCAAACTGGGGGATGATGGGGATGCTACCGCCGCTACGCACGGGAATTGGTTTTTGTCCCAGCGCGGTTTCAATGGCCTTGCTGGCAGCCATGTAACCAATAGTGTCAATGGGTGAAACATAGGCTTGGCCACCATGATGTGCCTGCACTTTGACTTTCATGGTTTTTGGTGCAATGGCAATTAAATGCTTTTCAAATAGTTCCCCGATTTTAAAGTAATCCTGGTTGGGTACCAGCCGCATGGATACTTTGGCGTAAGCCTTTGACGGAAGTACGGTTTTGGTTCCTTCTGCCGTATAGCCTCCCCAGATTCCATTGACATCAAGGGTTGGGCGGATACCGGTACGCTCTTTGGTGGTAAAACCGGCTTCGCCATATAGTTCATCAACATCAAGATGTTTCTTGTAAGCTTCTTCGTCAAATGGCGCTTTGGCCATTTCATCGCGTTCTTCGCGGGTGATCTCCATCACATCATCGTAGAATCCCGGGATGGTGATACGCCCATTTTCATCTGTGAGTGAGCCAATCATTTTAGTGAGGGCATTGATCGGATTTGCCACGGCGCCCCCAAAAATCCCCGAATGAAGATCAATATTGGGGCCTGTTACTTCTACCTCCATGTATGCCAGACCTCTCAATCCAATGGTGATGGATGGGGTATTGAGGGCAATCATGCCGGTATCTGAAACCAGGATGATATCCGATTTCAGCATCTCCTTGTGTTGTGTACAAAAAGGAGCAATGTTCATGGAACCTACCTCCTCTTCACCCTCAATCATAAACTTCACATTGCAGGGCAGGGTATTGGTGCGAACCATCAGTTCAAAGGCCTTGGCATGCATGAAGGACTGTCCCTTGTCATCATCGGCGCCACGGGCATAAATTTTACCATCCCGCACTTCAGGTTTGAATGGCTGCGAAAGCCATTGTTCAACCGGATCAACCGGCATCACATCGTAGTGGCCATACACCAGAACGGTTGGTAAAGCCGGGTTGATAATCTTCTCGCCATAAACGATCGGGTTCCCATCGGTGGGAAAAATTTCACTTTTGTCACAACCGGCCTCCCGGAGCGATTTCCGCCAATATTCGGCAGCCTTGATCATATCTTCCTTGTGTTCGGCAACCGAACTGATCGACGGGATCCGGATCAATCCGAAAAGTTCCTGTAAAAAGCGGTCTTTGTGGTCATCAATGTATTGTTTTACGTGTTCCATAGCGTATGTATTTCGAGTTTATTTGATTCAATATTTAGGGTTAACACTAAGATTGCAAGCCAAATATTTCTCGCAAATTTTCGCCGATTAAAGCGCTGATTTTCGCGGAAAAGTGCGTTAGAAATGATAATCTGCGTAAATCTGCGTATAAATCTGCGTGAATCTGCGAGAACCATACAAAAATACGGATTTTCGCCCTTCCCCTGCAAGTTAAATTCGATCTCAATTATTCAATTATCTGTATATTTGACGCAGAAATGATAATTATCGGAAATGGATAAATTCAATTATTTGAATCAACCTGACAATTCCGTTATTGACGGATTGTATGAACAATATAAGCTCGACCCTGCTTCAGTGGATGAAAGCTGGCTGAAGTTCTTTGAGGGTTTTGATTTTTGCCAGACCAATTTCAAAGCTGACCAGGGCCAGGCCTATGTGGTTCCTAATGAATTCAAGGTAATCAACCTCATCAATGGATACCGCGCCAGGGGACACTTGTTTACCAAGACAAATCCGGTGAGAACCCGCCGCAAATATTCGCCAACACTCGACATTGAGAATTTTGGCCTCAGCAGGGATGATTTGCAGAAAACTTTTCAGGCCGGAAAAGAACTTGGCCTTGGGAATGCTAGACTTTCCGATATCGTAAACCATCTGCAAAAAACGTATTGCCAGTCAATCGGAGTCGAATATCATTACATCCGCCGGCCTGAAGTGGTGGAATGGTTTAAGGAAAAAATGGAGTCGGGCCAAAACACACCGGTATTTTCCATCGAAGATAAAACCATTATTCTGCGTAAGCTTGCCGAAGGGGTTCTTTTTGAAAAATTCATTCATAAAAAATTCCCGGGACAGAAGAGCTTTTCACTGGAAGGCGTTGAGTCGCTGATTCCCGCGCTGGAAGCTGTGATACAAAAAGGAGCAGACCTTGGCATTGATGAATTCGTGCTGGGTATGGCCCACCGCGGGCGGTTGAACGTGCTTGGAAATATCATGCACAAACCATTTACACAGATTTTCTCCGAATTCGAAGGGAAAGAGTATGAAGACGATGACCTTCTCGGTGATGTTAAATATCACCTGGGATATTCGAGCGATATCATTTCTCATGCGGGAAAGAAAGTCCACCTCACCCTGGCGCCCAATCCTTCCCACCTTGAAACCGTTGACGCTGTAGTTGAAGGTATTTCCCGGGCTAAAATTGATCACTCCCATGACGGAAACAACGATCAGGTTGCCGCGATCCTCATCCATGGCGATGCTTCCATTTCGGGCCAGGGC
Source organism: Bacteroidota bacterium (assembly GCA_037139855.1). Lineage (GTDB taxonomy): Bacteria > Bacteroidota > Bacteroidia > Bacteroidales > FEN-979 > CAIVAT01. The sequence goes on along the minus strand of JBAXFM010000089.1, from coordinate 12,273 downwards.
ATTATTTATGAACTCATCCAGATGGCCGACCTGGAAGGTTATAAAACCGGCGGCACCATTCACCTGGTGGTGAACAACCAGATCGGGTTTACGACCAATTACCTAGATGGCCGTTCAAGTGTCTATTGCACCGATGTGGCAAAAACCATCCAGTCGCCCATCTTTCACGTGAATTCCGATGATGTGGAAGCAGTGGTTTATACTGTAAGGCTTGCGATGGAATTCAGGGCTAAATTCCACAAAGATATCTTCATCGATCTCCTGGGATATCGGAAATATGGTCATAATGAGAGCGATGAACCCAGGTTCACCCAGCCAATTCTCTATAAAATCATTGAGCAACATCCCGACCCGCTGGATATTTACCTGAAAAAGCTGGAGGATGAAAACACGCTTCCATCCATCGATGTGGCGACCATTAAAACGGAAATCCATGCCTTATTCGAACAGGGATTCGATGAAGCAAAAACAATCATCAAAGGTGACATTGCTTCCTTCCTTGGAAGTCAGTGGGACGGGTTGAGAAAGGCTATACCTGCTGATTTCCACAGTTCACCTGTTACGGCAATTTCTGAAGCCACTTTATATGCAATCGGACAGAAACTCACTGACCTGCCAGAAGGAAAAACATTTTTCCGCAAGATTATCAAGATGCAGGATGACCGGAAAGCGATGCTCGTAGCCGACAAACTCGACTGGGCCATGGGTGAACTGATCGCCTATGGATCGCTCCTCACCGAAGGTCACCCGGTGCGCCTCAGCGGCCAGGATGTGCAGCGAGGTACATTTAGTCATCGCCACGCCGTGATCACCATCGAAGATTCCGAGGAAAAATTCATTCCACTGGAACATATCTCGCCTGACCAGGCGAAATTGAGCATTTACAATTCACTGTTGTCGGAATATGGGGTGCTTGGTTTCGAATATGGCTATGCGTTTGCCACTCCCAATGCATTAACCATCTGGGAAGCACAATTTGGCGACTTCAACAACGGTGCACAGATCGTGATCGATCAATACATCAGCAGCGCCGAAGATAAATGGAAAGTGATGAATGGCGCAGTGCTGCTGCTGCCTCATGGGTATGAAGGTCAGGGACCGGAGCACTCTTCAGCCAGGCTGGAACGGTTTCTTTCGCTGTGCGGACATCACAACATGCAGATCGTGAACTGCACCACCCCGGCAAACTTTTTCCATGTTTTGCGCAGACAAATTTACTGGCCCTTCCGCAAACCACTGGTGGTTTTCACCCCAAAGAGCCTGCTGCGTCATCCAAAGTGTTTGTCATCGGTCAAAGACTTTACGACAGCGGGATTCAGGGAGGTTATTGATGATATTACAGCAGACCCTGCAAAGATAAAACGGGTCGTATTGTGTTCAGGCAAAGTTTATTATGATATTCTGGAAGAAAGAGAGAAGCAGCAAAAAGACGACGTGGCTCTTATCCGGGTCGAACAGCTTTATCCGCTTCCCATGAAACAGCTTCAGTTAATTTTCACAAAGTATTCTCAAACAAAACATTGGGAATGGGTGCAGGAAGAGCCGGTAAATATGGGTGCGTGGAAATTTATTTTGCAAAACATGGTGGTTGAACCACCTGCCACCATGCCTGTATTGCACCACACTGCCCGTCCGGCCAGTGGCAGCCCTGCTACAGGTTCGTCCCGCCTGCACAAGATCCAGCAAAAGCTTATCGTTGAAAAGGCTTTGGGAAAATGCACCTGCGAACACGCAAACGGATCATGCAGGCTGCATTGTGCTGAACATGAGTTTCAGATTGTGTGATTATCGGTTATTGACACATTCGTTGTAATTTTGCAAAAATAAAAGTCCATGGCAATTGAGATAAAAGTCCCCAGTCCCGGTGAATCCATAACCCAGGTGCAGTTGGCCAAATGGCTGGTCGCCGATGGCGAAACCGTTGAAAAAGACCAGGAGGTCGTTGAAATCGATTCCGACAAGGCCTCTTTTCCGGTAACAACCCCCGAAGATGGCGTGATTAAAATCATGGCCCTGGAAGGAGAAACCGTGGCAGTCGGAGCAGTGATCGCAACGATTGAGGTACAAACCGGGCAATCCCGAAAATCGAAAATCGAAAATCAACAATCGAAAATTTCTGATACTACACCTGCTCCGGTGCAAAACCCACCCACTCACCCGATTACCAACTCACCTGCTCACCTCCACGCCTCTCCCCTCGCCCGTAAAATTGCCGAAGAAAAACAGGTCAACCAGGGCGATCTTGCCAATGCTTTTCCTGGGAAGAAGATCACCCGCAAGGATATTGAATCATTCATCACGCGTAAAAAGGAGGCAACTGGTACAGTTTCGTTCGCAGGAACCAGGGATGAAGATCGTAAAAAAATGACCACCCTTCGGCTGAAGCTTGCCGAGCGGCTTGTTGCGGTGAAGAATCAGACAGCCATGCTCACCACCTTCAACGAGATCAATATGCAGGCTGCCCTGAAAATCAAAGAAAAGTACAATGATAAATTTAAAGAGCGGTATGGCGTCGGCTTTGGACTTATGTCAATCTTTACCAAGGCTGTGACTATTGCCCTGAAAGATTTTCCGCAAGTCAACTCCATGCTCGATGGCGAGGAACTGGTTACCCCCCGGTATGTTGACATCGGCATCGCGGTAAGCGCCCCGAAAGGCTTGGTGGTTCCGGTATTGCGCAATGCCGAGATGATGAGCATTGCCGAAATTGAGTTGAAGATCAAGGAACTCGCCGGAAAAGCCCGGGACAATAAAATCTCTATCGACGACATGAAGGGTGGTACCTTTACCATCACCAACGGAGGCGTTTTCGGCTCCATGATGTCCACCCCAATCCTCAACCCTCCGCAAAGCGCCATCCTTGGCATGCATAAGATACAGGAACGTCCCATCGCAGTGAACGGGCAAGTGGTGATTGCTCCCATGATGTATGTGGCTCTTTCCTATGATCACCGGGTGATTGATGGCCGCGAATCGGTGAGCTTCCTGGTAAAAGTGAAGGAACTTGTTGAAGACCCGGCAAAAATGCTGACGGAGGGATTGGATCCCATCAAGCTGCTGCTCGACTTGTAAAATAGAACCATGAGAAAAGAAGTAGATTTCCTGGTCATAGGATCAGGCATTGCCGGGCTTACTTTCGCCATCAAGGTAGCGAAGTACGGAAAGGTGTGTATTGTCACCAAGTCGAGGATGGATGATACAGCCACCAGCTGGGCACAAGGAGGAATTGCCGCCGTGATGTATATGCCCGATTCATTTGAAAAACACATTCAGGATACCATCATTGCCGGTGATGGCTTGTGCAATGAAGCCGTTGTAAGGTTCACCATCAACGAATCGACGGAGCGAATCAGGGAGCTGATCAAGTGGGGAACAAAATTTGACAAAACCCTCACCGGACGTTATGACCTGGGAAAAGAGGGCGGACATTCGGAATATCGTGTATTGCATCATAAGGACAGTACCGGGCGGGAGATTGAAAACAAACTGCTTGAACAGGTGAAGAAACACCCGAACATTGAAATCCTGGAAAACCACTTTACCATCGACATCATCACCCAGCATCACCTGGGACAGGAGGTCAACAGCCGAACCCCGGATATAACCTGCTTCGGCGCCTTTGTCATGAATCCCAGAACCCATCTGGTCGATACCATATTATCTAAAATCACCCTCATCGCCACAGGTGGCGCCGGAAACGTTTACAACAACACCACCAACCCGCTTATATCTACCGGTGATGGGATCGCCATGGTTTACCGGGCCAAAGGAGCCGTGGAAAACATGGAATTCATTCAGTTTCATCCGACGGCACTCTACCACCCGGAAGAAAAACCTGCTTTTCTGATCACAGAAGCGATGCGCGGTTTCGGTGCTGTACTGAAAACCCGCGACGGGAAAGAGTTTATGCACAAATACGACCCAAGACTTTCGCTAGCACCCCGCGATATCGTTGCCCGGGCCATCGATAACGAATTGAAATTAAGCGGCGAAGATTACCTTTATCTCGATTGCCGCAACCTGAATAAAAATGAACTGATCAACCACTTTCCCACCATTTATGCCAAATGCCTTTCCATCGGGATTGATATGAGCAAAGACATGATACCGGTTGTGCCCACAGCCCATTATACTTGCGGTGGCATCAAAGTGGATGAATTCGCACGCAGTTCCATCGTCAACCTTTTTGCCTCAGGTGAGTGTTCTTCGACCGGACTGCATGGCGCAAACCGGCTGGCTTCCAACTCCCTGCTCGAATCGCTGGTATTCTCCCACAGGGCCAGCGTTGAGGCCGTTGCCCAGGTTAAAAACATATCCCATTGCCATGATGTTCCCGACTGGAACGCCGAAGGCATGGTGCTCAACGAAGAGATGGTGCTGATTACCCAATCATTGAAAGAGCTCCAGGCCATCATGAGCAGCTATGTTGGGATTGTGCGCTCCAATCTCCGGTTGCAACGGGCGTTCGACCGGTTGGAACTGCTTTATCGCGAATCGGAAGACTTGTACAGCAAATCCATCCTCACACCAAAACTTTGCGAACTGCGCAACCTCATCAACATTGGTTACCTGATTATTAAGGATGCACGTAACCGGCATGAAAGCAGGGGATTGCATTATTCGCTTGATTACCCTAGGACTAGTCCAAGATAAAAAGAAATGGCAATCATCAGATCAGTAAAAGGTATCAAACCGAAAATGGGTGAAAACTGTTTTCTGGCCGACAACGCTACCCTTACCGGCGACGTGGTGATAGGCAACGACTGCAGCGTATGGTTCAACGCAGTATTGCGCGGGGACGTACATTCCATCAGGATCGGCAACAATGTCAACATCCAGGATGGTGCGATTGTTCACTGCACCTACCAGAAAGCCCCGGTTACCATCGGCAACAATGTTTCCATCGCACACAACGCCATCATCCACGGTTGTACCATCCACGACAATGTGCTGATCGGCATGGGCGCCATCGTGATGGACGGAGCTGTGATCCACAGCAACTCAATTGTAGGCGCCGGAGCCCTGATTACCGAAGGTACGATTGTTGAATCCGGCTCGGTATGGGCCGGACTACCTGCACGCAAGGTGAAAGACATCGACCAAAAGTTGCTTGAAGGCCAGGTGAACAGGATTTCACGGAATTATAACATGTATGCGAGCTGGTATGATGAGGAAGGACAAATGACGAATGACGAATGACGAATGACGAATGACGAATGACAAATGATCAGGAGTCAATCAACCAGCGCTTTAATGTCAGGGTTCTTTGATGAAAACCAGCTTTTCATTAAACTTATCGACGATCCGGTTAAAGTATCCCTTCAGATCGGAATATTCTGAAACATCATAAATATCTTTCCTGAAGTCATAAACGCCGGTCACTACAATTGTGTCGCTGTTTTTAACCTCTGTGGCAAACAAAATTTTAACCATCTTGTTACTAATGTTGATATTATCTGGCCTGGATAACAGTTTATACCCGGCCGGTACGACAATGACTGAGGTGAAAATATTCGCTTTCCGGTATATAAAATCAACAGGATAACTCCTGGAAGGTTGTTTTAAAGGATTTTCTGTCATGGGCACATTACAGAACGGTGATATGATCATTTTGTCGTCCAGGATATCTACCTGTGTTTTTTTATTGAAATCCAATTCAAATGGCATGTCAATCCGGGTAAGGCCAATGGGGTTCAATGTCTCATCAGGTTCAGCATTCCGACCCAGTAAATCCGTATGCAACTCCTGTCTGGAATTCAGAAATTTATTTCTGTATAATGTAGCTTCATATCCAGTGGCAATCAGCCTGTAATGCTGGTCCATACTGCTTTTACCCGGATCTGGTTTAAGGTCAAACCGGTATTCGATGCCTGACGCCATCTTGCTTTTGAGGTTCACCCATTCTGCATTGCCCTTTTGAATTACAAGTCCTTTTTCGTTGATGCACCTCGTTGGGATTACGCCAAACGAGCTTAATGGCTCGGTTGCATCAACCAAATATGTTACACTGTCAATTTTTGCCTTGATGATCACAGAATTAAAAAAGTGAAGAAATGGATAGTCAGGCTGAATTTTACCATGAAGCCTGGTGCTTAAAATCACCGGGCTGGCTTCTATTCCAACAGCATTTAACATACCGGCAAGGAACAAGTTAACATCTGCACAATTGCCCGTTTTGCTGATCAGGAATTCCTTGACACTTTTAGACGAAAATTTATCATTGACACCATTCCAGCTAAAGTTCGACTTCACGAATCGTTCAACCGCCTTTGCCTTTTCAAGAGGTAATTTTCCAGAAAGCCGCATGGTATCTGCAATTTCGACGCCTTTTTTTCTGCAATTTTTCAAATATTTCCCAAATTCGTCATTATCAAGCATTTCTTCCGCCAGTTTGGGCCAGGTTGAAACGATGGTTACTGTACCTCCATCCGGGTGATGCACTGCATTCAATTGAAAATTGATTTTAACAAGGTAGTCCTCAGGGGAAGTAATAAATGATTCATCTCTGAACGCCGGAAGGTCCTTCATGACAAAATCATAGATATAATCCTGGTATTCAATAGTACCATATGATTTGTTGAGTCCGGGGTCGATAAAATTCCGGAATTCATCAAATTTCCCCGCCCCCTGAAGAAGATAGGTGTATTCGTAAAACGGAATCATTTTAGCGATATATTCACTAAAGATTACCGGAATTTTATTTTGAAATTCCCAGTTCCGGAGATTGAAAAGATAAGGGCTTCGTATTTTATAGGAAATTTCGACAATAGAACCCTCCTTTACATCAGGAAGGGCAATTTTAAGGTTGGACCAATGCTCACTCACTTTCTCCTCATATGAATTTTTCGTATTTAACCTGGAAACGCGTATCTCACCATTCTCCAGGTTGTAGGTATTGCCTCTGAGTTCGAATATCTCTTCTTTTTTATGCGCTTCTTCATAGTAAGGAATGGAAATTTCAGCCCATTTCAACCCGGCTTTTGTGAAAATTTTCATCTTGGTCCTTCGCTCGAAAAACAAGACAAACCCATCATTGGATAGTAAAAAATAGGATTTCCCAATATCATAAATAACCACGGCTTCTGCTGAAGGGTCTTTTGGATATTGTGTAAGATTGAATTCTTCAGCGGAATATTTCCCGAATTCATGATTGTAAGTCTGTGCCCTGCCAGAATATAGGTTACAGAGAACAACCATGACGATCAGCAAGCTTCTCCAGAATTCAAAATTTGCTCTTTGGGCCATTAATTCGATGGTTTAATAATTATTTTTTTCGTTTCCACATCTTTCACCGCCTGAACGAATGCATAAAAATCCACATATTGATCCATGGAATAGGCGGCAGCGAACAACTCAACCGTTTCAGTTACCAGTATCTTTCTTCCGATGCAATTCAGCGTTCTTGAATAGTTGCCATATTTTGTCTGGATCGTCACTGAATCCGGTTTGGTTTTCATAGCAAATCCGTAAGGTAGATTGTAAATCAGGGTGTCGGAATGATAAACGGGGAAGGGCAGGACAAGCGGAAGGTGCCTGTTGGCTGGTGAGGAAAAAGAGGGCAATCTTACGCGGAACAGACTTAAACAATATTCGGTTCCGAGTGGCTGAAGCAATTTATAAAGATCCAGGATAGCATGCAATTCGATCCCTGCAGTGTCGCGATGCTGTTTTTTCAACTCCCAGCTTAAAACATCGTAATTATCAAAAGGCATGAATTCCCTGATCAGTCTGTCTTTTTCATCATTGGTAAATTCATTGTGCAACTGGTTAAACATTTCAAAGTCATGACCTTTAAGAGACATATTCAGTACAACCCTTGAATTTCCATGAACACTAACTTCAAACTCCAGGGTGTACGATGAAAGCACATCCTTTTTCTGTAAGGCCGGCGTCCTGACCAGTTTACTATCATCTTTTGAAACCAGCAGTGCATCGCGGTTCTGGATGAACGTTCCGACATACCCGAACGGATTTGTATTGTCCGTGCTTTCAAGCCAGATGGTATCTCCCGACAACGGAACCGCCAGGATGACATGATTGAACTGGGGTCCTGTAAAGCCGGGAATAATATCACGTGGTTGTTCACCTGCGTAAACATTGGTGTAAAATGATTCAATTCCCGCCTCCTTCAATATGGCCTTCAGGTAATTGGTCAGCGCTTTACAGTCACCGTATTTGTTTTGGGAAACATAGGCTGCCGGATACGGTTTTAACCCGCCAATCCCGACAGACACATTGATGTAACGGGTGTGGTCCTGTAGATAATGATACAATATTCTGACTATTTCCTTATGATCTTTCACACCCTCAATAAGTAAAGCAATGGCCTTCTTTTCGCTTTCCGGCAACTCTCCTTCATGCTCTATCAGCCTGTACTGCCAGTTTCCGTATGTCTTCCAGCTTTCCATACTACCTTCAACCCCATAGGTGAAATTTAAGGGCGCAATGATCACATAAGGCAGATACTTTTCAGCCTGTGAAAAAATGTCAGGTTTTACGGGTTTGTCATAGGAAGCATTCCATTGTAAGCGGCAATGATCTGATGTTGTATCAATGCTGAATCCGTTGGTATTATTTTCAATCTTCCTGAAAGCCATCTCTTTGGGAATCCTCACGATAAGCCGTGAGTTTCGAACAGGAACTTCGCTGTTTAACACCGGGGTCCACCAAACGATGGTGATGAAACGCTTATATGTTGTTTGAAAGGAGTAGGTCACCCGATAGGGGTATACATTGTGTTTCAATTGGAAATACCTGACAAAATCATCCTCATACAGCGACATTTCTGAAATTGCGCTCTTATTCCCTATGTCATTCTTTTTCAATTCCCTCACCGTCTTCCCGTCCATGCTGACAATGCGGGCAGAGATGTTTGAAACCACATCAGGCTTTGAATACGGTATCGATATTTCAGCGTATTTGTCCCCCGTCCGGTTGTTGATCTGAATTATAACCGAATCAGTCTGAACAAGTTTATCCTTCTCAACCACGCACAATTTTGAATACTGAATAACTTCGGCATCAGCATTCTGTGCGAACACCCGGGATATGGTTATCACACAAAATATCAGCGTTAACAATAAAATTTTCGACATTAATACGCGCCTAAGAACTTGTGCCCATTAAAATGAACTAAATGATCTGGATTATCTGCTATCCATACTTCAGTTTCCCAGGCAATCTCAAGCATCCATTTTTTGAAATCTGTTCTGGTCAGGAAGCCTGTTACAAAAATTAACTCTGATTCACAGTCCTTCAACAGTTTTTTAAGTTCAAGAACCCTCGTTTCACTCATCGGGCCCGAACTATGTACAGCTTCAATGAGGTAAAGCCAATTGTTTTTTCTACTAAAAGCAATTATATCAGGCAATTCATCATGAGAAAGCTCAAAGAACTTCAATTTCTTAAGTTCTGCCTCTTCAATATGGAGTATTTTATTAGAAGTGTCGCCAAGGTAAAAAACCTCGCAGTCAGTGCCGAACCGTGGAAGAAACTCCTCTATAATTGCCTTTTGTAAAACATTATGCTCACCTAGAGACAGGTTTAGTGGATTCCCATCAGGAAGTTTCACAGGTATTTTTGTAAGGTTTCTCAGCCGTGAAAGGATTATGGCAAGTGAAGGTCTGTTTTTATTAAATGCTTTTAACGACTTGCTCCAAGCGGCTGTCTTATAGGTTAACACTAATTTTCTGAAATCAGGATGCAATGCATATCCCCGTGTTGGGTCATTGGTAGCAGAACCTTTTTTTATTCCGCTATTTATAATAACATCAGAAAGGACCAGTAGTTTCAAATCTTTCCTCCTGATGTCATCATATGAACCTGAAGAAATATTTTCTTCAAAATTTTTATTCACGACACTTATAATATCCCTTGACTTTAGATTCGCGTGTTCTTTGGCTTTCCTCCAATCGTCAGTTACACCTGCCACAGCAAGGAAACAAACAGCCATTCTTTCTAAACCTCTTTCCGTTTTAGAATTCATAGGAATTCCTACGCATTCCAAAATATCAAGTGCTTCGTTTATTATTTGTTTTACTGTTTCTGATTTGACACTTCTGGGAATATAATCCTTCATGTTAAAATAGTGTAAGCATTCGGTTTGGCTGTATATTGTTTTGAATTATGTCATCAAATGTGAATAACTCCCCCATCTGATAACATTCCTTTAAAGACGTTGCCAGTTGATATGCTAAAAATGGTGGTACGGCATTTCCTATTTGATTAAACCGCTGTGTTTCGTTTCCTGAAAATTCAAACCAATCAGGGAAACTTTGCAAACGGGCTGCTTCTCTGTGTAATAATCTTCGGCGCCGTCCATCCTCCAGCCTGACTCTTTGCATATCGCCAGTTGCACCTGCCAGATTTCGACAAGTCAACGTGCGTGCCGGTTTGTTTGAATATAAATCTCTCGGATTTATGCAAGAAGATGCTTTTTCATATTTTGCAACATAGGTATCCATCGAGGCTGTAAAATATTTGCTTTCAGGTGGAGTTGTGTTCATTATATCTCCTATAGCCTCGCCCACTGTGATTTTTCTATGTAGTGGCTTAGGAAAATGGAATACAGCTCTATGTCCGAAAACAAAAAGTCGTTCCCGATTTTGTGGAATTCCAAAATTCACAGCATTCAACAACTTGTAATCAATTATATAACCTAATTTGCGTAACTCAGACAAGACCAGGTCGAAATACCATTTGTTAGTATAAAGCAGTCCCCTGACATTCTCAAACATAAAAACCCTGGGTTGTAGCTTTTTTACTGCATCAATAAATATTGGGAAACCGTCCCGGGCATCTTTCATTCCTTTTTGATGTCCTCCAACACTAAACGGTTGGCAAGGAGGACCTCCAATAATTATTTCGGCATGCGGATAATCAAATTCAAGGTCAAGTTTTACAGGATAACATTCTCCAATTAAATTCTTGTTATAAGTATCGGCAGCCGCATTATCCATTTCATAGCCGATAGTTTTAAAGCCTGCCGCTTCAAAGCCCAGTGACAGGCCTCCGCATCCGGCAAACAAGTCAAGGACAACTTCTTTTTCAGTTATCCTTGGAATGAGAAGTTGATTTATATTTTCTAAATAATTTGACATTTCTTTATTTCAATGCCTCAAAGGTAAGGAAAAGCCAGGCAATTTTTGGCTTGGATTAGCAACAATTTGACCGTCACTATAACAGTTGAAAGCCTACAGTATATAAAAACTCCCTATATTTGACCCATAATTTCAATCGGTCAAGGCTACTGCTTTATGGGCCGAAACATTTCAAGAATAGTAAACGACTCACCAATGCGTCAAGATATTACCGCTGACAACGAATACCATACTCCGGAGAACACCCCGCATCTGCTCATAGACCGGTTAACTTTCAATTCGCGGTTTGTTTTCACCGGTCTGTTTCTGAGAACCGTTTTTCAATCAAGGAGTGTTGCACAAAAAGGGTTGTATAAAACCCGTGAATGGGTTGATTCTTCTCATGAAATTTTCACGAATGTTGAACGATGTGGCGGACGAATTCACATCACAGGGATGGACCATGTTCGCAACAGCAAAGGGCCGGTACTCTTGTTGAGCAACCACATGAGCACCCTTGAAACCATGATCTTTCCAGGGATTATTCAACCATTGAAGGATGTGACGTTTGTTGTAAAGGAAGAACTCGTAAACCATTGGGCTTTCAAAGATGTGATGCGATCACGCAATCCGATTGTGCTGAGCCGTTCAAACCCGCGTGAAGACTTCAAAATTGTGATGGAGCAAGGGTTGCAAAGGTTGCAAAGCAACATTTCAATCATCATCTTCCCGCAAAGTACCCGCAGAGTGGAATTTCGTCCGGCTGAATTCAACTCGCTGGGCACCAAACTAGCCTCAAAAGCTGGTGTGCAGGTTATTCCCGTGGCGATTAAAACCGATTTCTGGGGTTTCGGCAAAGTTTCAAGTTACCTCGGACCGATCGACCGCCGCAAACATGTTCACATCGCTTTTGGTGAACCCATGGAAGTGCACGGTTCAGGGAAAGAGGAACATCAGCATATCGTTGAATTTATTCAGACACATCTCGAAATCTGGAAGGAAAAATAACAGCCCCTCCCTAAATCCCTCCCCAAGCGGGGAGGGACTTTCTCCCCCTTCCCCGCTTGGGGAAGGGGGTCAGGGGAGAAGGGGCTGCCAAAACCATAAACTATGAATCCCTGGAAAAAAAATCCTGTCATCTACGAAATCAACACCTGGGTTTGGCTTTATGAAATGGGGCAACAGATGCAATTTC
>JBAXFM010000088.1:0-17525 GCA_037139855.1 Bacteroidota bacterium | reverse complement strand
TTTCCATGCTGGCGAGGGCAAAAAGCCAGGGTGTGCCCATGGCAAAAAGATTGCCAACAAAACTCTTGGCGCTGAACAAACGGGTGCGTTCGTGGTAATCGGTGGTCATCTCCATGCCGAGAGCGCCATGAGGGATTTCAAAAAGATTCACGGCAGTGAAAAACAGCAAAAGGGAAAAAAGTATATAGCCAAGCTGAAACCATTGGAAGCCCGCATCAGACGGGAACCAGGTGCGCACCATGTCGCCCTTTGGGATCCACCAGATGACGACAAAAAAGACCGCTACAAGAAGGCCGCCAATCAGCAGATAGGGGCGCCGGCGTCCCCAGCGGGTCCGGGTATTATCAGAAAGATGACCGATAAAAGGATCAGAAAGGGCATCCCACAAACGGGGGACAATTAAAATTGCCCCAAGCCAGAATGCGCTCAGTCCCAAACTGATGTTGCCCATCAACCCAACAAGTATTCCGGCGATATTAAAAAGGGCAATAGGAATAATACCCCCGGCGCCATAGGCGGCTAACTGAGTAAAGCGAATCCGATCTTCCGGTTTAGTGCTGTGATCTGTATTCAATTCTGTTACTTTCATAAAAACCCCTGTTAATAATAAATCACGACTTCTGCCGGTAACTCTTTCACGGTTATTTCATTTGCATCGAAATCTTTTCTTGCCATTCCGTTAACTGTTACCCTTGACGGAAGTTTCGATCCGTTAAAATTTTTGATCTTTATCCCGTTTACCGGAAGCTTGGCATCCCCGGAAATTGAAAAGATATATTTGTCTTTGTCTTTTTTTATGCTGTAAGAAACCTCGCCATAATATGTTGGCAGGTTTTCAACTGACATTCCTTCGGGGGCATCAATCCAATCCTGGTAAAGGGCGGAAGCAAGCACCAACGTTTCATCAAACTCGTTTTCATACACAAACATGGCCCTGATTGCATTGATAAAATCGCTGCCAACCCATGTGTGAGGCATATCGCCGATATATCGCGGAGTGCGGTAATCCTTCCAGACGACTTCAGCCCAATGGTTCCAGCCCTGCGGACGTTGATCCTTTAAGAAAAAATCAATTAACTCATGCGCCCTGCCAGGCTGATCAAGCATGATGAATGAACCAATCAACCGATTTTCATAAGGAGTGTAATTGATCCAGTCAAGTTTCCCGTCCCGCCTTTTTTTAAAGAATTCATAATACTTATCAAAGGTGTTGTACAATTGCGGTTTTGGCAGGTTAATCAGCTCATTGCAAGGCGTTAACGCGATGGTGGTGGAAGTTGCATCAAAATCTCCAAGTTCCACACACCCAGGGATGTAATTTATCTTTCGGGCCTTCATCGCCAGCAGAATCGAACTGTAAAGATTTTCCCTGAAAGTATCGCGAACTTTTTTCAATCTTTCATAATTCCCGGTTTCACCCAAAATCTCCTGGATCTCCACGGCATCTTTTAACCCTTTCATGGTAAAAAAATCATCCCAGTAAGAGTGCATCGGCTTGGCAGAATAGCCTTCGTGACTGATTGATTCCGTAACCAGCCCGTAGTAAGCACGCACGCTGTCGTTACCGTATTTAAAATGGTCCGTTGATCTTTCCGCTACCATCGATTCGATGTATCCGACTGCTTTTAAAACATTTTTATTTTTCGACCTGAGAAAAGTCGTATCCTTTGTAAAGTTGAAATATTCCCTGATCAAATAGATCATCTCTCCGTGGCTGTCGTTTTCCGGAACCGGATCAGGTCCCCTGAAATCAACAACGCAGGGAACTTTGCCATTTTCAAACTGATGATCGGTGTACCAATCAATAAAGTCTTTCACTTCCTGTACAATACCGGATTTGAGCAAGGCAGAGGAAGTGAGGGCGCCATCGCGGATCCAACTGCGTTCATAGGAACGCGATCCAGGCTGAATGCCTGTTTTATCCCTGTTAATGAGGATGTAAGCAAGATTGGACCGATAGGTGTTAATGATCCGGTTTGCTGATTCCGGCAAACGAAATTTAATATGCCCGGTTTTTATTTTCCAGAACTCCGTTGTTTTATTTGATTCTTCCGCGACATTTTCAACTCCCGGATTTTCAGCAGTTACTTTCCTGGCATAAAACGGAACGACCACATAAAATCCGGTGTGTTCCCCCGGATTTAAGTGAAATAAGTATTTTATCACGCCATTGGCCAGCCCGCTTTGATCAACGGCTACTTTGTTTTGAGGAATATTCCCTTTTCGCACAAGATCAACAATATTTCCATCATCAAAAACACTTGCCCCAAATGAATCGTACCGTTTCTGAGACAAAACCACTTTATTGTCAACCACTACAACTTTGCCATCTGCTTCCCTGATCGAATTGATTTTCCCCGCACCTCCGGTGAGATTCAGAAACTGGTAATATGGATTGACCTGGTATGGACGGATCAACAGATAGAACTCAAAATCCTTTGGAGAGTTTGTCAGATTCTCAAAGGAATAACTGATATCCAGCTGTGAATTATTATTGGCCTCTCCACTGGCCGTTACTCCGGTTATAAATTTCAGGTCATTGCATCGCCAGGTAACGGATGGGACAAAATTAAATTCGCGTTTATCTTCCGAAGTGCCTAATGACTGAACAGATTTGACATTGCTCCAGTTATAGAGTGAATCTCCCATTTTTATCATCGGTTCAATGGAAAACTGTGCTTTGTCAACTTCCACCATTCCATCTTCGTTGATCAGCGCCTCCTTCACATCATTGTTTACCCCGGTGATGGTCCAATAGGAAGCCTGGTCCAGGAAGTACCTTGGAAAGTTTCCTGTGGGTGAGTTTTTAGCGGTATAAATTAAAAAATCATTCGGGGTCAACGTTCTTTTAACATCCGGAAATCGCAGATTCATAATGCCGAACCCTTTCTGGGACTTGCTTTTCGAAAGATCTATCCTGAGATATCTGGCTTCAGCTTCAGGCAATCGGATATAACTGACATCCCCCTGATTTGATTGAACGGAATACACTTTTTCCCATTTCTTACCATCATCAGACAGGAGAACATCAAAACTTTTTGCATAATAATCCTTCAGCCAATTGATTTGTAAACCGCCAAATTCCCTGCGGGTTTTGAAATCTATCGTAATCAACTGCTTTTCGGATGTGTTACTTTGCCAGTAGGTTTCGTCAGCATGATCAATCATCCCTTCCGGTGAATGGTTTTTTAAAGATGACGAAGCCGAAACGGATGGCCCTGGATATGATAACGCTTCGGGCGCAAGCGGTTCAAACTTCAGATCATCAATCCAGATAGTTCCTTTGCCTCCAACAAACGATGCAATGGTGAACTCGATCCGGTCGATGCGTTTTAAATGCTGATCGGTGGTGGGCCCCCAGGCAAAATTGATGTGTCGTTTTTTAATGCAGATTTTTTTCCATACCTGCGGAAAATGATAGTTCCGATTACTCACCCACCAAACATTGTTACCCGTGCTGTCAATAAATTTAATTTCAAAATTATTGGCAGGGGAATCGGCTTTGACATAAAATGTAAATTCATAATTATCCGGAAGGTCAATTGGGAAGAGTTTCTGGATTCCGCCATATCCTGTGCCTTTGGTAAAATCATAATCGAAGCGGATTGCATTGCCGGTCAATCCTTTTTCAACGGACAGGTTCAGGTTTACCCCGTCGGACCTGATAAAGCTCCAGCCATCTTTATTTTCAAATTCCTCCAGGGTTTTAATTTGCGCATGGATAATGGTGGCTGTAAGAATCAAACTGATCAGGATGGCAATTCTCTTTCCGGTTTGAGTTTTCCTTTTCCTGAGATTCGCATAGAAAGGTGTCAACATGATTTTTACAATTTCAAATATGTGTATCCAAGCTTGTTTAAACCATTCTGGATAATCGGATCTTTCATCACATAATTCCATACCAGGCCCGTCCTGAAATTCTCAATCATGATCAGCATGGGCCCCTCATCGATACCGATAAAATCATCATTAAACCATTTTGCCGTTGGATTGAACGCATCATAATACCCATATTTCCCCCATAATTTATTCCCATATTTTTTGTTGATCGATTTAATTGTAGGCAAAACTATTTCAGGTGCAAATGGCAGGGACGAAAGTGATGCGTATGGCGCAATGGTTCCATCATCAAAATAGTTGTAATCGGGACCACTCGTTCCTCTTCCGGCATACCCTAAAAATTTTTTGTCCCCGAAATTATACTTCTCCGTGGGTCCATCGCAGGCAGTTACCCCCCAGCAAAGTGAATCGTAGCCAATCCATCCTTTGGGGTTATCCTTGGCGTATTGTCGCTGAACATAGGTTGCACGGCGGGAGTTTTCGAAGTAATCAATTCCCTTATCCTTCATATATGCATCAGCAATGCCTCGATAATCAATAAAAGCCTGCGAAAACTGATGACCAAATAAAGGAGGAAATGCTACATGCGAAAGCCCTTTGTATGGTGTGTTCCATTTATACGATTTCAGCCATGACTGGTAGCTTTGTTCTGCGTGTTCCATCCCGCTCCCGGCAGCAAGCACATATAAAAACAACCCCTCGTTGTATCCGCTCCAGCCATAATCGTGCAATCCTTTATCCGGTGTCCAGCCCATGGAAATCGTATTGGCGAATTTTCCTGAGTTGGGCATTCTCATAAAATTCCAGTCAACTCTTTCAAGTATTCTGGCAGCAAGTAAACGGATCTGGTTTTCAACATCATTGTCCAGGTTGTAGTAGTTCCGGGCGAAGATGATCCCCATCAGCAGGATTCCTGTATCGATTGAAGATAGTTCACACTTCCATTCCCGTGTGCCGGAATTCATTCGGAGGAAATGATAGTAAAATCCTTTGTATCCTGTTACATTCGTATCAGTGCCCTGAACAGAATTGATGAAAAACTGAAGAATGTGGAGCGTAATCTCAGCTGCCTGTTCGCGTGTAATCCATTTCCGTTCAGCGCCAACAGCGAAGGCGGGAAGTCCAAAACCTGTCGACGCGATGCTGGCAGGAGCCCAGGGTGCCGTACGGTCTTTGACAATTCCCTTCTGCGGATGATGTTCATGCAGAAAGAAAAGGAACGTTTTATACTGAATGGAATCAAACATTGCTTTTTCCTGGGATGATAACGGATAATTAACCTTCCCATTGGATTTGAATACAAGCGGTTGTGACTGTGCGGCTCCAATGAAAAAAGAAACAATCACAAACAATACAACTTTGCTGAGTTTCATAAATTTCCCGATTTTATTTTACTATAACTGATTGTGACAAGGTTTCCGCCGAGTTTGTGCCAATAAATATCACAAATTCGCCGGGCTCCCAATACTTTTTCAGGTCAGGATGATAAAACGCCAGATCATCGGTTGTGAGGTTAAAGGTAATGGTTCTGGTTTCACCCTTTTTAATCAGCACCTTTTGAAATCCTTTCAACTCCTTCAATGGACGTGTCACTGAGCCAACTTTATCGCGGATATATAGCTGAACCACCTCTTCCCCGTCGCGATCGCCCGTATTACTAACCTGAACAGAAGCAGCTATTTTATTGGCATAAACAGTAGCAACAAGGTTGGCATAGGTGAAGTGAGTGTAACTCAATCCAAATCCGAAAGGAAAGAGAGGATCGTTGGGGCAATCCAGGTAACGGGAAACATATTTGGCTCCGCTGTCGGCTGGGCTATAGGGCCTTCCGGTATTCTTTACATTGAAGAAAATGGGTATCTGTCCGCCATTTCTCGGGAAGGTCATGGTGATTTTTCCTGCAGGATTTACATCCCCGTACAAAACATCGGCGACACCATTACCAGCCTGGGTTCCTCCAAACCAGGTTTCGAGCATTGCCACCGGCAGTTTGGAGAGTTTGGAAAGATCAAGCGGCCTGCCGTTAAAAAGCACTACCGCAACCGGTTTTCCGGTTTTTACGATGGCTTCAGCCAGTTCATTTTGAACACCGGGCAGTTCAATACTGGTGCGGCTGGCCGCTTCACCACTCATGGAGCTGTTTTCACCCAGTGCGAGGATAATATAATCCGCATTCATCGCCAGTTTCATTGCAGCATCAAATCCGCTTTTATCGTTGTCGTTGGTATTGCAACCCTTTTCAAAAAGCACTTCAGTTGTTTGACCGGCTCTGTTTTTAACGCCTTCCAGCAAAGTGATGCAATTCTCCGGTTTTCCGGCGGCCGACCAGCTTCCAAGCATGTCTTTTTTTGAATCGGCCAACGGACCTATGATGGCAATTCGTTTAACTCCTGCGGGAATGGGGAGTGTTTGATTTTGATTCTTAAGCAAAACACAGTTTTCAGAAACCATTTTTCTGGCAAGGGCGAGATGATCGGGTGTCATAACCTCTTTTTCCTGGCGTGATTTGTCGCAATAGCGATAGGGATCGTCAAACAGACCCAGCGAAGCTTTTGCCTCCAGGATGACCCGTGTGGCTTCATTAATTCTGGTAATATCAACCTTTTTTTCTTTCAGCAATCCGGCCAGGTAATCCAGGAAGGTACTTCCTACCATATCCATATCCACGCCGGCATTCAGCGACATCCGGGCAGCATCTTTCTTGTCTTCAGCAATACCATGACTGACAAGTTCATTGATGGACGTCCAATCAGTCACCACAAATCCTTTAAATCCCCAGTCTTTCTTAAGAAGATCGGTGAGGAGTGATTTGTTGCAGGTCGACGGCACCCCGCCAATTTCATTGAATGAAGTCATGATGGAGGCCACACCCGCATCCACACATGCCTTGTACGTTGGCAGATACCATTCATACAGCGACAACTGCGAAATATCAACGGTATTATAATCACGCCCCCCCTGTGGCGCTCCGTAGGCCGCAAAATGTTTTGCACAGGCTAAAAGTGTATTGTTTGCTTTTAAATCCTTTCCCTGGAAACCTTTGACCCTGGCTTCAGCAACTTTACATCCCAGCCAGGTGTCTTCCCCCGCTCCTTCCATTACCCTTCCCCAGCGCGGATCGCGTGAAATATCAACCATCGGTGCAAATGTCCAGTTGATGCCTTCCGCCGTAGCCTCAATGGCTGCAACCCGTTCTGCATCTTCAATCATTTTCAAATTCCAGGTACACGACTGGCCCAACGGAATCGGAAAGATGGTACGATGACCGTGAATTACATCATAACCAAAAAGCATCGGAATCTTTAAACGTGAATTCTCAATGGCCATGCGTTGCAAATCACGCACATAATCAACCGTATAGGCATTCAATATGGCACCAACTTTTCCCTCCCTGATCAGTTGTTTGTCGTTGCTGCTCACAACAGGACCTGTAACATCCCAACCCGAAGCAAACAGGGTTAACTGACCAAGCTTCTCCTCAAGGGTCATTTGACTCATCAGTGCATCAATCTTCGCTTTGTCGGCGGTTGTCAGATTATGCAGAAAGGTTGTTTGTGATTGAATGGTGTTAACCAAAAACAGGAACACGAATGTTAATACCACGCTGGTAATGGAAAAAACTTTTTTCATGTTAAAGATTTTATTTGTTAATAATCTAATGGGTAAAGCCAAGTTTAGTCAACCCGGCGTTTACTTTCGGATGTGACATAAACAAATTCCATAAAAGACCGCTTCTGTGGTTTTCGATCATGCAAATGATTGGTCCCTGATCGATGGCAAGATAGGACGAGGCCCACCAATTTTCGGAAGGATCGAAGGCATCATAAAAACCATAATCACCCCAGAGCCGGTCGCCAATGGTATAATAAAAAAAGCGGATCGCCTTCATCGATTGCTCAGGAGAATATGCAATAGCCGAAACGGCTGCTGAAGGTGTAATCACCCCCAGATCATTGGTTGGGGAATGTGCATCATATCCCCAGGGATCATCACTTGCGGTGAGACCCCAGCATGCGGTACTATATCCAACCCAACCTCTGGAATTGCCGGCACACCAGCTCCAGTTGATCAATGATTGATTTACATTCTGCTCCCGATAGTTGGCGTATTGATCCTGAAGTGTACGGGGGTCAAGTCCAAGAAAGGAATAATGGGTAAAAAAGAGCGGCCCGCCGTAAGGTTCTCCCAATGGTAGTTTGTATCCGAAATATGAACTGCCATTCCTGATCGACCCATTTTGAGCATATCCGCTTGTGTAAACCGCCGCCGTGATCGGGTGGGTGGTAGAGGTTGCCGCCACCACATAAGTAATGAGAGCCTCATTGTATCCCCTGATCTGCATATTCATCACCCAGCCTAAATTGGGGGACCAATGCCAATACAGCACGTTTTGACCCCGGGTGAACCAATCATATTCCACGGCATCTGTTAAGACGTCTATTCTTCCCGCCAAAGTTTGTTCGGCAGGTACCGCCGCATCAAGGTACTGATGCATTGTCATCAAGCCTTCAACCATGTAAGAGGTTTCAACCAGGTCTGCTCCATTGTCATTGGTGGAAAAAGCAATTGTTTTTCCTGTTGTCCCATTTATCCAATGAGGCCAAACGCCATGATAACGATCGCAGGTTTCGAGAAAAGTGAGTATTTTGGTCAACCGGGTCAATCCCTGGTCCCGGGTGATAAAACCGCGTTCCATGCCAACAATCAGTGCCATTACGCCAAAACCGGACCCTCCCATCGTAACGATATCACCTGAATTGTCGCGTTCCCGGGTCATGCCACAGGCAGGATGTGCATAATCATAAAAATAGCGGAATGTTTTTTCCTGTATCAACGTCAGAAGCTGATCGTCGGGAATAATCGGGAATTTGGGCGTTGAATCCAACGCTGTATAAAAGTAATTGTTGAAACCGTCAAACGAAGCACCATTCATGGCTGTCAGTTCCTTGGCGATATTCAGATAGGTACGCGAAAAATCACCAAGAGCAGCATTGTTGGAAATATTCACTGTTTTGTGATCGCCCGACAAGGAATAGGTTACTGGTTTCGCCGGCCAGATGGAAAATGAATTCTGATAGTTTGCCGGGTCAAGGGAGTCGGAGAAAGTTACTACAATATGCACACTTTTATAATCAATGTTTTTGGGCCGTTTGGGGATCTGAAAATCCTGTTGATTGACCGTGATGCTTTTTATCACCAGCTGACCAACGATGGTCATGAATATCACTTCTGCGCCGGCAAATGATTCACCGTTTGATCCTGTAATTCCCTGTGTGAGTATCAGTTTGTATTGGGTGAAATTTTCAAGTAAACTTTGGGGGGTTAATTTTACACTTTTATTGTTGTTTAAAAAGGAAATGTTGCACGGAACAAGAGTATTGTCTGCTTTTCGACATGAAATTCCCGTACTCCCCGAAAGCGGATCGATTTCAGCGCTAAAATCAAATAGGAACGTGCTGTTTACCGGAATATCCTTGGTAGGTGAACCAAGGTTCAGATTAATGGCACCTGCGGTGATTTTATCCAGACGCAGGGTTTCCGGTTGTTTCTTTTTACAGGCTATGCCAAAGAACATCGTGGCCGTGAGAAACATTGTTAAAAGCTGATATCGATTCATAAAGGATGAATATTAAGGCGGCTCCCAAACCAAGGAGCCGCCAGTCATTCAGATTAAAAAATTGTCAACCTAATATTTCATTATTTTCACAGTATGTGCGTTCCCTGATCTTGGGTAAAAGGTCACAAAATAAAGCCCTTTTGCAAATGTTGCTGTGTTGATCGTGGCAGTGCCAGTTGCAGGGTTTTCAATTTTAACAACCTGTTTTCCCAAAACGGAGGATATACTGATCGATGCGAAATCGGCAGCGGTCTCAATATTCAGGGTGTTGGTAAAAGGTACCGGGTAAACTTTTACATCACTGGCAATTGATCCTTCACCCATTCCAACTGGCTGAAAAATTCCCCAGGTGTAATTTGCGATCGTGTCGTTAACCACATTGATTCCCCGGTTTGGATCGCCGGTCCATTCTCCACCATTCCATCCCGAGCCCTTGAAGAACTTGTAGAAATAGGTTCCATAAGGCAATGACAGTGTGATTGAATAGATAGAATCATTGTTGGGATCGGTCAACTCATTGTTCAGGTTGGTACTTGGTTCATTCCATGTGCCATAGATGCCTCCGAAGCTTCCGGCAACCCAAACCTTCTCTCCTGCTGCCAGGCCGGAACCGTGCATGTCAACATTCATGATCACTTCCGGTAAAAATGGATTGGGATCATTGTTCAAAATGATATCATCAAAATACATCACCATGTCGGCGGTGAGGGTAAGTGGGTCTTCAAAGTCGGGCATGAGGGCAACAACCGGATAAGGTCCGGTTTTTGAAGAATAATCAAAAACCATGTCTTCCCACCTGCCTGTCTGGGTTTGAGGTGCCATAGAAGGAGCTTCAAGGGTACCGGCAGCGCCTCCTTCAATTTTGAATTTAACCGGGCTGATCCGTGGTTTCCATACTTTTACATGCATGTATTTATTGGTGGTAACATCAACAGGTGTTGGTGACCAGAAACCACCCCAGGGCACACCGTTCATGTCGCGAACAAATTTAATGACATAAGAGCTGGTATTGATGCCGCTTTTATCAGGATTTGGGATCAGGGTCATCGAACTTAAATCATCGGCTCCGCCAAGCATCAGGTTCAGCGGCATAATCTCATAATCTTCGATAACTGTAACAGCGGCGCTGTTGGGCGTTGGGCTGTTGTTAACCATAATATCATCAAAATAAATGACGATGTTATCCGTAAGGTTTACGGGATCTGCAAAGTCGGGCATGAAGGCAATTACCGGGTAGGTGCCGGTTTTCGAGGTGAAATCAAATACCATATCTTCCCAGGTACCGGTAGCTGTTTGCGGAGTCATAGAGGCTGTTTCAAGGGTACCGGCAGCGCCGCCTTCCAATTTGAATTTCACAGGACTGATACGAGGTTTCCAAATTTTAACATGAACGTATTTGTTAACTGTCACGTCAACTTGTATTGGCAGTGATGACCAGAAACCACCCCAGGGAACACCATCTTTATCCCGAACATATTTCACTACATATCCACTTGTATTTATCCCGGTTGGATCAGGATTTGGCACAACCGTCATCGAGCTCAGATCATCGGCACCTCCCAGCATCACATTCATTGGAATACATTCATAATCAGCTACAACCTGAGCACGGGCAAAAACGGTCATTGCCACAAGAATCGTAAAAATGAGTAGTTTTTTCATCATCGGTTTTGGGTTTTTGTATAAAATTTATGTTTAAAAAAGAGAAATAATTCTTAACAGGTAAAAAGAGAGGGTTAAGGAATCCCATAACCCTCTCCAGGATTAAGCCAACCTTATATTATGGTTTGTACATGGCTGCAATTTCCGTTTCGGTGAGCGTACGGTGATAAATGCGTACTTCATCAAGCCAGCCTCCGAAATGGTTTGCCGTTGGGAATTGATAACCGCCCCAGGCCTCAGTAGCCCACATGGTTCCTGCACGTGACTGAATGAACCCAAAAGCCAGTTCATTAACTACATCAGGTTCTATACCAGCGTATTTGAGACCCGCGGCTCCTGTTTTAGGATCGCCAGCCGGCCAAAGGTTGAAATCCATTGATTTCATTTTTTCACCATTGATGTAAATGGTTGCGATTTTGGTTGCATGATCAAAAGAAAGGACGACAAAGGCCCATTTATCTTTGATTAATGCTGCCACACCCCCTGAACCGGTGAGGTCCTTGCAGAAAGTCCATCCCTGCCAGCCCCCGTTGGCTCCGGTTTTTCCATCGCCATTAAACCCGAGGTCATCACTGAAAGAACCGCCAGCTCCATTATCATACGTGGCAGCAAGTTTGCAATTGCCATAATCTCCGGCAATTTCAAACTGGAATCCGTAATAAGCGCCTAACCCCATGACAAAATGGCCTTTGGGATTTCCACCGGCATCTACATGGCCCACAGAGTTAGTTTTAACCCAGAAACACAAGGTGAAGTCCTGGGTGTTTGATAGCAGATCCCCATTCGGAATTTCAATAATACTGGTTGTTCCATTGAATCGTGCACACTGCCCGGCAATGGTGTTAAATGAATTGTCATAGGTAATGGCAACAATCCCGTTTGCACTGGGATTGAAGGTTCCGATCTGGTCATTGGCATTTCCGTCAAAACTCCAGTAGGCAATTGCTCCGTCCGGAGCATATGGTCCGGCAGTTGTAAAATTCCGGGTAAGGTTGGTAATGGATTGACCATCCGTTGACTTAATCCCATTGACCTTTAATGTGTACGGTGTCCCGGTGCCGAGGGGCGTGACCGGAACAATGGTAATCTGAGATCCGGAGGGGGTGAGGGTTAAATCAATGATTGCATTGTTCAGCGTATTAGTCAGCGTAACTGTGCTGGCCGTTACACTTGAGCCTGAAACCGCCACTGTAAAACCAGCCACAATAGTAGGGTTTGTCGGGATATTGGTGGGAGAAGTCTGACCATTCATGTCAATGGATCCCCCGGCCAGCAATGCTTTAAGAGAAGACATACTAAAAGTAATTGGATCTTCTTTTTTCTTACAACTGATACCACCGATCATGAGACCTGCGACAATCAGCATCACATTAAAAATTACAAACGGTTTTTTCATGGTTACATTAATTTAAAGGTTAAACAAAAATTCATGGTTATGGTTTTTAAGAATCTCTACCAGTTTGGATTTTGAACAAGCGAACCCTGCGATATGTCGATTTCACTTTGAGGAACAGGAAGCAGTTCATGTTTGCCGGCAACAAATCCCAATGGACCTAAAACCTGTGTTGCTCTTCCCGTGCGAACCAGATCCCAGAATCTCCATCCTTCCATGGCCAGTTCCTGATGCCGTTCATTGAAGATAATGTCGCGCAATTCCGCTGTATTTATTGTAGTGATATCAGGCAAAATGGTGTTGTTTCCCTGGCGGGCCCGTTGACGAACCTCGTTCAGATATATTAACGCATAGGTGGGTTTATTATTTTCATTCAGGGCTTCTGCGGCCATCAGCAACACATCGGCATACCTGATCAACCTGCGGTGATTCCCCCACTGAGTGATCGTATTATTACCCGGAACCCATACTTTACGGGTATAACATTCAATTTCAATGATATTCCCGTGTTCATCATAGGTAATGTCTGGTGTACTGCCGTCGCCGTAAATGATTACATCATCAATGGTATCCTTCAGGTTGATCACGGTACCCTTATAGCGGGGGTCGCCGGTTACAAATGAATTACGCAGGTCGATGGTTGGCCTGTTAAAACCCCATCCGCGGTTGGGAGTTCCCCTCACCCCCTGGGTGTTTGCATATTGGTTCCCGCCGCTTTCGGTACTTTCGCTCTGAATGGCGCCAACTTCAAAAACGGATTCAATTCCATTGTTTCCATTTACGCCATTGGCATCAATAAAAAGGGGTTCCAGTCCATATTGATTTGAATTGATCACATCCATGGCATATTTTTCAGCATTGACAAAGTCGTGTCTGAACAAGTACACCCTGGCAAGCAGTGCCTGTGCGGCTCCTTTGGTGGCCCTTCCGAGGTCGGCTCCCTGGTATCCTGATTTTATCGGCAAGTTTTCAACTGCAAATGTCAAATCCTGGATGATGAGGGAATAAACATCTTCCGCTGAAGCCCGTGGCAGGTTTAACGCAGGTTCAGTAGTGATAACAAGCGGAACTCCGCCCCATGCACGTACAAAGTCGAAGTAAATCAGGCCACGGATAAATTTGGCTTCAGCGATATATCTGGTTTTCAAAGTTCCATCCATTGTAATGGCCGGAATTTTTTCAATGACCACATTGGCGCGTTTCACCCCAACATACAACGCATTCCAGTATCGGTCAAGTCCGTCCTGGGTGGGGGTGTGGGTAAAGGTATCGTATGGGCCCAGTGTTGTAGCAGCATCATTGGGGTTGCTCCCTTTCCGTGCATCATCAGACATAATGTCGAAAATCGGGAATCCACCTGCATTGTAGCCCCACTCTCTTACCGCTTCATAGGTGGCATTGGTTGCCAGCAATGCATCAGATGCAGATACCGGAAAGGATTGTTGCGTCAACGTACCCTGAAGATCTTTCTCAAGAAATTTCTTACACCCTGAAAAAGAAAGGGTAACGGCCATGACCAAAATGGAAAGATATATTTTGTTTTGCGTTCTCATATCTTTTAAAAGTTTAAGTTGATACCAATTGAATAAACAGCAGTTATCGGGTAGATTCCATTGTCAATACCCGCAGATAACACATCACCGCTGCCAATTTCAGGAGTATAACCCGTAAATTTGGTGAGCGTGTATAAATTGTCGGCCTTTACATACAACCTGATTTTTTGCATGTATATTTTTGTACTCCAGGCCACGGGGAGTGAATAGCCCAATACCACATTTCGAATTCTCAGGAAAGAACCGTCCTGAATAAAATGGTCAGAAGGGGTATAGTTGTAACCCCCAAAGGATGGTCGTGGTTCGGTGGTGCTTGTCCCCTCCCCATGCCAATAGTCGAGCACATGATGCTCAAAATTATAAGGATCAGGTCTGACAACCTCTTTGGCGTTGAATATTTTATTCCCGGTCTGACCTTGAATGTTCACCGACAGGTCAACCCCATACATCTCGAAACCCACGTTGAAGCCAAAGATGAATTTTGGGATCGGGGACCCAATGTTGGTGCGGTCTTTGCCGTCGATTTTTCCATCGCCATTCACATCCACAAACCTCAAATCGCCAACACCAGCCTGACTGCTGTGGGGATAGGCATCCAATTCCGCCTGATTTTGAAAGATTCCGTTGGTTTGATATCCGTAAAATGATCCAATGGGTAATCCCACCGTACTGCGGGTTACCGGGATTCCATTGCCGAGATATCCGCCGATCAGTGCATCATCCACGCCACTGATCCCGCCAATTTTCAATACTTCGTTGTGAATGGTGGTTCCAAGGACCCCAATGTTGTATTTTAATTTCCCAACCTGGTCACGCCAGCCCAGATTGAATTCGAATCCCCGGTTAACAACCGATGCAGCATTGAATCTCACTTTGGCTCCGGATCCATTTCCGAAATAACCCGGAACAGATAACAAAACGAGGATATCGTCGGTTTGTTTATTGTAATAATCGAACTCCGCCGTAAACCTGTTGTTAAATAATCCGAATTCAAGCCCAATATCCGTCTGCGTTGTAACCTCCCATTTCAGGTCGGGATTTCCGGTAATTCCATAGGAAGCTCCGGTGTTGGGATCGCCTTTGGTGCCGAAAATGGCAAGTATGTTTGACTCTACCCTGGCAAAGCGGTCCCAGTATGGGATTTTATCATTGCCAAGTTTTCCCCAACTGGCCCTTACTTTTAATTTGTTCAGCCAGGAAATGTTTTTCATAAATTTCTCCTGTGAAACATTCCATCCCAATGCAAAGGAGGGGAAGTTGGCATAACGGCTGCTGGCAGCAAATTTAGAGGAACCGTCACTTCTGAATGTGGCTGTAAGAATGTATTTCTTATTGAAGACATAATTTACACGAAAAAGGAATGAGATCATGGAATAATACTGACCCAGATCGACTGACTGGTTAATACTGCTGATCGTATTTACATTATTGGTCGGATCATAAATGTAAGATGGCTGAATATACCAGAAACTTGATCCGTCGCGAAGGAGGTTAGCCCCCGAAAGATTGGTGCCTTCGGAAGTGGTATTTTGCATGGTATATCCGGCGATGGCGTCAATTGAATGTTTGCCGAATTCTTTGTTAAAGTTCAGTGTGTTTTCCCAAAGCCAGGTAAAATTATAGCTATTGCTTTTATTCAACCGGCTCAGGAGATTTTGCTGTTGAGATATTGTGCCGTCAGGATTGTAAACCGTAAACG
Organism: Bacteroidota bacterium; assembly: GCA_037139855.1. GTDB lineage: Bacteria > Bacteroidota > Bacteroidia > Bacteroidales > FEN-979 > CAIVAT01. Next base: position 1,761 of record JBAXFM010000088.1, on the reverse strand, counting down.
CAGGCGTAAAACCTTCCGATTTATTATATCCGGCATCAATACCATAGCTTGTTTTAAAAGTAAATGCTTTTAAAAAATTGACCTCTGCGAAAATATTACCGACACCCCGCACCCCTTTGTTAAAGTTATTTGAATAAGCCAGGTCGGCCAAGGGGTTGCCCACATTATAAACTACCGCAAAACTTCCATCCGGGTAGTAAGGAACCAGGGTTGGATTTGCCCGGTAAACAGCATAGGTAACATCGGGGGCCACTTGCTGACTGTATGGAGCAATGGTGATGTTGTTCCCGAGTTTTACGTATTCTGATAAATTATAGATGTTATTTAGTTTCAGGGTAATTCTTTCATAGGATGACTTATCAATGATTCCCCCTTGTTTAAAATATCCACCGCTGACATAATATTGTACGGTTTTGGAGGAGCCTGAAGCCGAAAGTTGAAAATCATACATTGGGGCTGTGTGAAAAACCTGATCCTGCCAATCGGTATTTGCCACGGCATCGACGTTGTTGAAAGTTCCGGGTTTGATTACGTTTGAAACAATTGCGAAATCCCGTCCACTCAACAAATCAATTTTTTTTGCCAGTTTCTGCATACCCACCTCTCCGGAAAAGCTGAAAAGGGTTTTTCCCACCGCGGCTTTCCCCATTTTCGTGGTAACCATGATCACCCCGTTGGCGCCTCTTGATCCATAAATGGCAGAAGCTGAAGCATCCTTTAAAACTTCCATGGAGGTGATGTCGTTGCTGTTCAGAAAGGAGATGTCATCCACAATAACCCCATCCACAACGTAAATTGGGTTGGAGTTGCCAAAAGTACCCACTCCTCTGATTCTGACTGCCGGACTTTCACCAGGTGTGCCGGATGTACTGGTAACCTGAACCCCGGTAACATTTCCCTGGAGGCTTTGAACAGGATTCAAAGCGGTAATCCGGGTGATGTCTTCAGCTTTTACACTACCGACTGAACCCGATAAATCACTTTTTCTTACCGATCCATAGCCGATTACCACAATTTCATCGAGGGTTATTTTTTGGGGATCAAGCAGCACATCCACAATGTTTGAACTGCCGAGTTCAACCTCTTTGGTGATGTAACCAACATAGGAAAAAACCAATATTGTCTTTTCCGCTTTTACGGTAATCGAATATTTTCCATCAATATCTGTCACTGCTCCGGCTGTGGTACCCTTGGTAACAATGGTCGCTCCGGGAAGCGTTTCCTGGGTATCGCCAGCTTTCACAACACCAGTGATGGTACGAACCTGTGCCTGGGAAATCGTAATAAAAACAGATAGAAAGAGGATCAGGAGTCCTGTACTTTTTATCCGGAATGACTTGGGGGGTTGATAGATTTTCTTCATAGATACGTTGATTACAGTTACTTTGACGTGTCAAATATCAAACATTATTGGTTCAATTTTATACTTGCCTTAAAAATTTTCCGGTACACGGTTACATCATGGGTTTGAAGAGGGTTATAAGGATTACGTCAGTACTACTTCATTTGAACTATTTAATTATTATCCTATTCATTTTTAAATATATAGAAAACTAAATTTTTTATAAAGATAATAAATTTGATCCAACCAGCGGTGATGTGAGGAATGATGCCTCACCCCCCAGTCCCCTCTCTCCGGGGAGTTCAAACAGCCTCATCCCCCGGCCCCCTCTCCCAGGGGAGAAAAATGCCTCACCCCCCAGCCCCATAGCCGTCAACCTAAGATATATCATAAATTGACAAGGACAAAGGATAGGAAAT
>JBAXFM010000087.1:0-17744 GCA_037139855.1 Bacteroidota bacterium | reverse complement strand
GCATATTTCCGTTTCAGGGTATCGCCGATCATTTTATAAAACACCAGTGAATCTTCTATCTTCAAACGTTCATCGTACGGTGGGTTTGAAATAATGAACCCTTTTTCAAACGGAGGATCCGAATCTTCAAATGTTTGAACTTCCAGGGTGATATCCTCATACAAATTGGTAAACCGCAGATTCTCACGGGCCGAATCAATGGCACGGTCAGACCTGTCTGCACCATGCATTTTCAAGGGTGCTTTGGAGATGAGTGCATTGCAATCATTTTTAACTTTCTCCAATAACGAGGCATCAAAATCCTTCCACTTCATAAAGCCCCATTCCTCCCGGAAGTAACCGGCTGGCATGTTTTTGGCCAGCATGGCCGCTTCGATCAGGATGGTACCGGCGCCGCACATCGGATCGAACAGGGGGGTTACCATGTCCCATTCCGAAAGTTTTACCAACCCTGCGGCCAGTACTTCATTGATAGGCGCAGGGCCGGTGCTTTTGCGGTACCCTCGACGGTGAAGCGACTGTCCGGATGAATCCAGCGCCACCGTACACGAATCCTTGAAGAGATGCACATTCACCTTCAGGTCGGGATTCTCCAGATCGACCGAAGGCCGTTTGCCCAGTTTGTCGCGAAGCCTGTCAACAATGGCATCTTTGGATCGCTGGGCCACAAACTGTGAATTGGTGAAAACCGTATAGGAAATCACCGCATCGATGGCGAGAGAATGTTCTGCGTCCAGATAATCTTCCCAGGGAAATTCATAAATTTTTTCATACAGATCCTTTTGTTCCAGGATCTCAAAGTGAAACAATGGTTTAAGAATTCTTAAAGCAGTCCGGCAAGTGTAGTTGACCTTATACATCATCTCCGTATCTCCCGAAAATGAAACCGCCCGGTTCAACTTCATCACACCAGTGGCGCCCAGGGTTTCCAATTCGTGTACCAGCACATCTTCAAGCCCTGAAATAGTCTTGGCGATCAAGGGGAATGTCATCTTGTTACAGCGTTAATTTTTTGGAAAGTTACGAATATTTTAAATTCTTACCTTTGAAAAAAATCAATCCTTCATGAAACACCCCTTATTAACCTTCATCCTGCTCATAATTTTGATGTCGGTAAATGGCTTTTCCCAGGATGCATTTTTCGTGTCCGGAAAGGTTATCGATTCAAAGACAAAGGAATCGCTTGCCTTTGTCAACATCGTCATCAACAACAACAGCAACAAAGGAGGAACCACCGACATCGATGGCAAATTCAACCTGCAATCGGCAAAGCCCATACAAACCCTCAGCCTGAGTTATGTGGGTTTTGAACCATTAAATGTGACTATCGACAGCCGCACCAAGGGGATCATCATCCAGATGACACAAAAAGATATTGATCTTCGGGAGGTTGAAATACTTCCGGGTATCAATCCCGCCCATCGCATCATCCGTAATGTAATTGATAACCGGGATATCAATGACCCGGAAAAAGTCAATACCTTTTCATATACAGCTTATGATAAAACCGTTTTCACAGCCGACAATGACACCACCCTGAAAGGTGATTTTGCAGCTCTGGTCGACACTTCAATGATGCAAAATACTGGCATAGGAATCGGATTTACCATGAACCCTGACTCTGTGAAAATGGATTCCACCATGAAGGATTCTACTACCCGGTTGATTGAAAAGCTCATCAGCAACCAGTATTTGTTTCTGATGGAGAATGTTACCAAACGGAAATTCATGGCGCCCGACAAAAACTACAACAAGGTGATTGCCACCAAAATGTCCGGATTTAAAGACCCTCTCCTTGTTTTTCTGGCCACCCAAATCCAGTCCTTCTCCTTTTACAAACCATTCATTTCCATCATGATGAAGGATTATATCAATCCGATCGGGAGCGGAAGTTTCAGTAAATATTTCTTTAAAATTGAAGATACCACCTACATGGGGAAGGATTCCATATACATCTTATCCTTCAGGCCCAGGAAAGGAACGAATTTCGATGGCTTGAAAGGGGTCATTTCCATTAACACCCACAACTGGGGCATTCAGAATGTAACGGCTGAACCATTCCAGAATACCGGTGGAATGATGATCCGGATCCACCAGCTGTACGAGTTTATTGACGGAGTGCAGTGGTTTCCGGTACAGCTCAATACCGACGTGGCTTTCAACAACATGCGTATCGGAAAATACAAGGCAGTTGGCAGCGGGCGGAGTTATATCCGCGACATAGTGCTTAACCCGGAACTCGTTCGGCGCGAATTCAACCATCTTGATGTAGAGGTCGATAAAGACGCCACCACCCGCAGCGAACCCTTCTGGAACCAGTACAGGGTTGACAGCCTGAGCCGGAAAGACCGTCAAACCTATAAAGTTCTCGACAGCGTAGGCAAGGCCAATAATTTCGATAAAATGGCCAAAACACTCCAAACCCTGCTTACCGGCCGCATACCATGGGGACCCATCGACATCGATATCAACCGGTTTCTCAACTACAACACTTACGAAGGATTGGTTTTAGGTGCAGGCATCCATACCAATGACCGCCTGTCGGATTGGTTCAAAATCGGTGGTTTTTACCAATACGCCTTTGGCGCCTCCACCTCAAAGTACGGCGGAGATGTGAGTTTTCTCGTGAGCAGGCGTCATGATGTGACCCTGGCTGCCTCCGGCTTCTACGACCTGGTGGAGTCGGGCGGGTTGAGCTATCCAAATGACTATGAATCAATTCTCTCAGGAAACTTCCGCCAGTTAATGATTAAAAAACTTGACCGCACACAAAGTTTTAACTTTTCCCTGGGATTCAGGGCGATGAAATATGTGCTGTTCAGTTTCGGCATCTCCAATGATTTTAAGAAATCAACCACCTATGACCTTGCAACCAATGAAGGAAGCGCCGTTTTGCTGCAGGATCAATTCAGGTTTACCACCGTAACGGCAGGATTCAAATGGGCTTATGGGGAAAAGTTTATCCAGACCACCAAAAATAAAATCTCACTTGGCACCAAATTTCCGATCGTATGGGTCGAATACACCAGGGGGATAAAAAACTTCCTGGGTGGAGAATTTGATTATGACCGCTTTGATCTGAAAATACGCAAGACTTTCAACATCAAATACCTCGGAAAACTGACCGTCCAACTGAATGGCGGGTATGTTGACCAGCCGATTCCGGCCTGTAACCTATATTATGCTCCGGCCAGCTACAGGATGTTCACCCTCTACGCTCCCAATAGCTTCGGTACAATGCGCAGCAATGAATTTCTTTCAAACAAATATGCATCCATTTATTTGTACCATGACTTCGGATACCTGCTATTCAAGGGGAAAAAATGGTTCCACCCCGAATTTGCCCTTTCTCAGAACATTGGCTTCGGCTGGCTCGACAACCCGGAGAAATATGCCAGGATTATCATTGATCCGAAGGTGATGAACCTGGGGTATTATGAGTCGGGCCTGCTCATCAACAATCTCATCAACCTCAAGGTTTACACCATTGGAATTGGCGCTTTTTACCGCTGGGGGCCATACTCCTTTGACAATATGGGAGATAATTTTGCATATAAGATTTCGATGATTTTTCCATTCTAACAGGTGAGCCGTTAAGCTGGTGAACTGGTAAACTGGTGGGCAAGTGGGCAAGTGGTCAGTGGACGGGACAATCGTCAATCGCCATTCGTCATTCGTAATTTGTCCTTCGTCACTTATTTAGACCGGTTCAAAATTACATTTCGGTAAACGAAGGTTTGATTATTTATTTACATTTGTGCATATAAATTCCGACAAGCATTGAACCATGGAAGAAAACAATACGCTCCACTCTCCCAATGAACCTGAGAACCAAAAAGGGTCCTCGCGCCGCGACTTCCTCAAGAACCTTGGCCTGGCTGGCGTAGGGGTTGCCACCGGCGCCGCAGCGCTTTACTCAGGTCATATTTTTGAAGCTAAAAAGAATGTATCCGGCGATCAGAAAGTTCTTCTCACCCAGGATGGTAAGCTGGTTCAGGTGGACTCGCTTGAGATCAGGGCGCTTGAAAAAACCGGAGAAGAACTACGCGAATCACATGGCCGTGAGGGCATAGCCGGACGTCGCTGGGTGATGGTAACCGACCTATCCAAATGCCGCAATGCACGTAAATGCATCAATGCCTGCCAGGATGCACATCAGCTACGCCCTGAGCAATACCATATGAATACGCTCCAGATGCAGGACACTCCTGCAACAGCGCCTTATAACATGCCTAAAAACTGCCAGCATTGCGACAATCCGCCGTGTGTGGCTGTTTGCCCTGTTGATGCCACTTTCAAACGTCCCGACGGCATTGTGCTCATCGAAAACGACCGCTGCATCGGCTGCCGGTTCTGCATGGCTGCCTGCCCCTACTCAGCACGCATATTTAACTGGATTGAGCCCAAAGATGCCGCTGCTCATGAAGGCCAGGATTACAATGTTGAATTGAATGTTCCACAAAAATTGGGGACCGTCTCCAAATGTCTTTTCAGCGCCGACCGGCTGCGGGAAGGCAAATTACCCTATTGTGTCGAAGCTTGCCCCAACGGTGTCTATTATTTTGGTGATGAAAACGAAGATGCCGTTACCAATGGTACGACCAAAGAAACCGTCAGACTCAGCAAACTCCTTCGCGACAATGGTGGTTATCAGCTGATGCCTGAACTTGGCACCAAGCCCAGGGTTTATTACCTTCCACCCAAGAACCGCCTGTTTCCATTTGAACAAGCCACAGATGCAACACCTGAAAAAGCATGATAACCATGGATGACAACAAATTGACTTTCGACAAAATCACCAGCGATCTTACTCACCACATCAGGATCAACAAAGGTTTCCTGATCTGGATGGGCTTTTTGACCGTGTCGTTGCTGGTTTGCCTCTATGCCTATTCTCTTCAGCTCAAAACCGGATTGGGCGTAGCCGGGATCCGCGACTATGTAACCTGGGGATTGTACCTTGCCAACTTTGTCTTTTTTGTAGCCGCCAGCCTCATCGGAATGCTCATCAGCGCTGTGCTGGGGTTGATCGGAATGAAATGGCTTACACCCATTACCCGGATCGCCGAAACCATCGCGGTAGCTTTCGCAGCTGTAGCAGGACTGGTGATTGTTTCAGACATGGGCCGTCCGGAAAGGCTGGCATACGTCTTTATTTACGGACGCCCCCAATCGCCCATTCTCTGGGACGTTACGGTGATCACAACCTATTTTGTCCTAAGCCTGCTGTTGCTGTTTCTCCCACTCATTGCCGATATGGCCATCATCCATCGCAAAGTTGACACCCTTCCTTCGTGGCTTAAACCGGTTTACAAAGCATTATCCCTTAACTTTACCGATCAGCCTGCTCAGAATAAAATCATCAACCGGGCAATCCGGATTTTACTGATCCTGCTGATCCCTGCAGCGTTATCGATCCATACCGTTACTTCCTGGTTATTTGCCGTTACTTCACGGGCCGGCTGGGACAGCACCGTATTTGGTCCCTATTTTGTTTCCGGGGCGTTTGTTGCAGGTTCTGCGGCGGTTATTATTGCCATGTTTTTCTTCCGCAAGAATTACAAGCTGCATGATTATCTTACCGACATGCATTTCAACAACATGGGAAAAGTACTGGCCACTGTTTCCCTGGTTTATCTCTATTTCAACATCAATGAGTTTCTTGTGCCCGGATATAAGTTGAAACGTGCAGATGCCGTTCATCTGCAGGAACTGTTCGCAGGCAAAGATGCCATCCTGTTCTGGGCCGTACAGATCGGCCGACTGATATTGCCGATTCTTTTCATGCTTTTCCGCCGTTTCCGGAAACCCTTGCCTGTGATGCTTATCTCGATCGCCGTATTGATTGCTGCCTGGTTTAAAAGGTATCTCATTGTCGTGCCAACCCAGGAACATCCATTTCTGCCCATTCAACATGTGCCGCTAAACTTTGTACATTATTCGCCAACACTGATTGAGACACTGATTTCGATTGCACCATTCATTCTCGTTCTCATCATCATCACCCTTATTTCAAAGTTTTTCCCGGTTATCCCGTTGCATGAAACTGCCAGAGAAAAAGGCATTGACCATATCAAATTTGATTAACCCAGAAATACCCACGGAACTATGCGTTTCATAAAACTACTATCAATTATCTTTATTTTTTCGCTTGGAACGAGCGTTTTGGCTCAAACCTGGGTGGTTCCCGACGATCAGAAGGCGGTGGTGGCCCCGTTTAAATTCACCCCCGATATGCAGAAACAGGGAGAACAAATCTACCTGAAAAACTGTCAGTCATGCCATGGCCTCATGGGAAAAGATAACTGGGCGAAGCTCACCCCGCCTCCGGGTGACTTGTCAAAGGAAAAAGCGCAGATCCAAACAGATGGCGAAATATTTTATCGGATCACCACCGGGAAAGTACCGATGCCTGAATTTCGCAACATCCTTACCGAAGATGACCGCTGGTGGGTGATTGCATACCTTCGCAGTTCAAATCCTAAATATGTTCAGCCAAACCCGGTGGCCAAAGCTGCATTTACCGGTAGAATTGTCACCCTTGCCATGGAATACAGCGACCCGATGAAGAAAATTGTGGTCACTGCCAACGAACAACTTAAAGATGGTCAGACCGGACCGGCATCGGGTGTTGAAATTATGCTTTTCGTAACGCGATATTTTGGGAAAATGCAGGTGGGCGATATTAAAACAACCAATGCACAGGGAAAAGCGCTGTTTGAATTTCCTGCTGACCTTCCAGGTAACAAAGATGGATATGTGGAAGTTTCCGCCATGGTCAATGATCCGAAAAGCGTTATGAAAACCACTCCTGCCAGTGCAAATCTTGCCATCGGGGTACCCATGGACAAACCAAGTCTCACTGCCACCCGGGCATGGTGGTCAACACGGGGACAAGCGCCTGTTTGGATCCTCCTTACTTACACGCTTTCAGTGCTCATCGTATGGGGGTTTATCTTTTACATTGTTTATTCTATATTGAAGATTAAGAAATTGAGCAATAATAACCTCTGATGAAACATCTTTCAACAATTGGCAGGATTCTTTTTGCGTTACCGTTTGGCGTAATGGGGCTTAACCATTTCTTCATGTATAACTATTATGTGGGAATGGTGAGTTCATTTATTCCCGGAGGTGGTTTTACGGTGATCATTACAGGACTGGCGCTGATTGCTGCAAGTGTTGCCATCATTTCAAAAAAATTCATTCAGATCGCCTGCCTGCTGCTTGCTCTGCTGTTGCTGGTTTTTATCTGTACCATTCATATCCCGGGACTATTCGAACCTGCCGCAGCCAACATGGCTTTGATTGAATTATTAAAAGATACTGCGTTGATGGGTGGCTCGCTGATGATTGCGGGAATATATAAGGAAGATAACAATGATTGATGGGATAATGTGCTGATGCGCTGATGTGATGATGTGCTAATGTGATGATGTGATAATTTGTTGATTATGAATAAAATGATTTTTGGGTTTCGGTTTGTTTTGATACTGGCAGTGGTTTGTTTCTCATTGCAGGGGATTGCCCAGGTTGAAGGGCTGGAAGAGGAAGTCGGCATTGTGGAACATCTTGATACCATCATCCCGGCAAATCTGACCTTTAACAACGAGCAGGGACAGCCTGTTCAGCTTAAATCACTGATCACCAAACCGACCATACTTTCTTTGGTCTATTATGATTGTCCCGGAATTTGTCCGCAATTGCTGTCAGGTATTTCCGACGTTATTGAAAAACTTGGTCTTGAACTTGGCAAAGATTACCAGGTCATCACCGTCAGTTTTAACTATGATGATACTCCTGCTGCCTCCGTGGAGAAGAAAAAGAATTTTTTACGCGAACACAGCAAACCAAGGGCGGCATCCTGGATTTACCTTACGGGCGACAGTGCCAATATCTATGCGCTCACGCATACTGTAGGATATAATTTCACCCGGACCGGCAATGATTTTATGCATCCTTCGTGCATCATGGTGCTCAGTCCGGAGGGGAAAGTTACCCGGTATCTCTATGGGACAACTTACCTTCCCTTTGATGTAAAAATGGCCCTCGTTGAAGCGCAGAAAGGCCAGTCGAGACCCACCATCAACCGGGTATTGGAATATTGCTTCAGTTATGACCCCGAAGGCAGGAAATACACGTTGCAGGTAACGAAAATTACCGCGACGATCATCATATTCTTTGCTGCCTTGTTATTTATCGTTCTCATTGTCCGGTCATCCCGGAAAAAATCAAAAACACAAAATACTTAATATGACAGAAGAAAAGACTCATCACCCTGAGCCAAGTTATCTCGTTGATACCGGTAAGTACAAAGGCCTGATGGCCTGGCTTACAACAACCGACCACAAGCGGATCGGGCTGATGTATATGTATGCCATGATGGTGTTTTTCAGTGTCGGGGTACTACTCGGCGTGGTAATGCGACTGGAACTGTTTTTCCCCGGCCAGCAATTTTACGGGCCGCAGATGTACAACGGGATCTTTACCATCCATGGCATCATCATGATCTTTACTGTAGTCATTCCCGGACTGGCGGCGGTGTTCGGGAATTTTTCGATGCCCATCATGATAGGCGCCAAAGATGTTGCATTTCCCAGGTTAAACTTGTTTTCGTTTTACCTCTATGTACTTGGCGCTGCCATCGCTCTGGCTTCCCAGTTTATGGGTAACGGTCCGCCCGATACAGGATGGACGTTCTATGCTCCCTACAGCATTCAAACCCATACGAATGTGGTAGCCGCCGTTTTTGGCGCCTTTGTGCTTGGCTTCTCGTCTATCCTCACAGGATAAAATTTTATTGTAACCATGCACCGAATGCGTGCTCTGGGAATGACCTTTTTCAAAATGCCATTGTTCCCCTGGTCGCTCTATGCAACTGCATGGATTCAGGTTCTGGCTACCCCGATTGTCGGGATTACCCTGCTCATGATCATTGCCGAGCGCTGGTTGCGCATCGGTTTCTTCGACCCATCCCTGGGAGGTGACCCTGTTTTATACCAGCATCTTTTCTGGATATATTCTCACCCGGCTGTTTATATCATGATTTTACCCGCCATGGGGGTTATCACAGAAATCATCCCCACCTTCTCACAAAAAAAGATATTCGGCTATAGAGCCATCGCCATTTCCAGTCTGGCCATTGCACTGGTGGGATATTTCGTTTGGGCTCACCACATGTACACCTCCGGCATGAGCACCACCGCCCGCTGGGTCTTTTCGCTCCTTACGTTCCTGGTTGCCGTTCCCAGCGCCATAAAGGTTTTCAACTGGGTCGCCACCATGTACAAAGGTTCCATTTCTGTTAAGCCTCCTTTCTTGTTTGCCCTTGGTTTCATCTTCCTGTTTATGATCGGGGGCATGACCGGACTGTCTCTTGGTGCACTTGCTACAAACGTTCATGTGCATGATACCGCTTACGTTGTGGCACATTTCCACTATATCGTATTCGGAGGCGTCGGATTTGCCTTCTTCGCAGCCGTATATTACTGGTATCCGAAGATGTTTGGCCGAATGTACAACTTCAAAATGGCCAACTGGTCGTTTGTTTTCCTTTTCTCCGGATTCAACCTGCTTTATTTCCCCCAGTTTATCATCGGGATCATGGGCATGCCACGAAGATATTTTGATTATCTTCCTCAGTTTACCTTTGGGCAACAACTTTCATTCTTCGGCGCTATGCTCCTGGTGATCGGATTTATCATCATGCTCATCACGCTGTTCAGTAAAAAAGGGGCAAAAGCCCCCGATAATCCCTGGGGTGGAACAACATTCGAATGGCGCATTCCTTCACCACCTCCGGTTGAAAACTTTGAAGTCATGCCTGAGATGGGGGAAAATGAGCAGCCGTATGATTATAAGTAGTGGACAAGTGGACAAGTGGACAGGTGGGCAAGTGGACTGGCACAGTGGTAACCGGGTGAACTGGCAAACGGGTGAGCAGAACTATAATTCGTAATTTGTAATTCGTAATTTGTAATTAACTTATGGAACATCGCGACGACATTGGTGCAAAACTGGGTATGTGGGTCTTTATTTTCACGGAAATACTCCTGTTCGGAGGGTTATTTCTGGTTTATGCGATCATGCGCAGTAGTTATTCCACCGAATTCCATCAGGCAGCCCATCACCTGAATGCATTTATCGGAAGTATTAACACGGTTGTACTCCTTTTAAGCAGCGCTACGGTTGCCATGTCAATCACGGCAGTGCAAAAAGGCAACAACAAACTGGCTGTGATCCTGCTGTTTATTACGCTCTTGTGTGCCGCAGTATTCATGATCAATAAGTATTTTGAATGGGGCCATAAAATCCACATTGGCCTCTATCCTGGTTCCGACCTGATGCTTTCACTCAGTCATGGCCAGGTGATGTTTTTCAGTCTTTATTACTTTATGACCGGATTGCACATGTTCCATCTCGTGGTTGGCGGAATTATCCTTACCATCGTGATGGTCAAAGTTAACAGCGGAACCATCAATGCCGAACGTTATGTTCTCCTCGAAAATGGCGGACTCTACTGGCACCTGGTCGATTTGATCTGGATATTTTTGTTTCCGCTATTGTATCTGATAACTTAGCGGACAGGCGGACAGGCGAACAAGTGGGCAGGTGGGCAAGTGGGCAAGTAAGCGGGTAAACCGGTAAACTGGTAAACTGGTGAGCAAAGTTAAAATCGTAAATCGTAAATCGTAAATCAAAAATCGTAAATTTTCAAATATGCATACCGAAACTGTTCACATAACCCCGTACCGGACTCATGCCTGGGTGCTGATCACCCTGCTGACCCTGACCTTTATCACGATTACCGTGACCTGGATCGATTTATCGGCGCTTACGGTGGCCATTGCCTTATTGATTGCTTCCGTTAAAGCCTACATCGTTCTGACATATTTCATGCATCTGAAATTCGAATCATCCCTGTTTCGTGTATTCGTAGCGATGGTGCTGGCCATTTATGTGCTGGTCATTTTGTTTACCTTGTCGGATTATTTGTTGAGGTAAGGGGTGGACAAGTGGGCAAGTGGACAAGTGGCATGTGAACTGGTAAACGGGTAAACCGGTGAGCAAACCGATAATTCGTAATTCGTAATTCGTAATTCGTAATTTCACAATATGGGTGCTTCAAATTTTGTTGAAGGTGTTGACCTGGCTTTTAAGGTCATTTTCGGAATAAGTCTGTTTTTCCTGGTTGGAATTACAACGGTGATGCTTTATTTTGTATTCCGGTACAGCCGGAAAAGGCATCCGGTTGCCGTTCAGTTTAAAGACAACAACCTCCTGGAAATCACCTGGATCACCATTCCGCTGATCCTGGTGCTGCTCATGTTTTATTATGGCTATGTCGCCTTCAGCCCTGAGCGCGAAGTTCCAAAAGGAGCGATTCCTATTACGGTCATTGGTAAAATGTGGGTCTGGACCTTTGAATATGAAGGGGGAAAACAATCACCGGTATTGGTTGTTCCCATTAACAAAGCTGTAAAATTAAACCTCCACTCCGACGATGTCATTCACAGTTTGTATATTCCTGCCTTTCGTATCAAGGAAGATGTAGTTCCCGGAAAAAAGAATTACATGTGGTTTATCGCCCAGCAGCTGGGTGAATACGATGTTTTATGCACCGTTTATTGTGGTCTTCGTCATTCCTATATGGAAACCAAAACAAAGGTAGTATCCGAAGCGGAATATGAAGCCTTTTTAAAAGCATTACCAGAAAAAACGAATGAACCTGAAGGACTTACGATCCTGAAGAAGAATGCATGTACCGGTTGTCATTCCATCGACGGCACCAAAATTGTCAGCGCTTCTTTTAAAGGGCTGTATGGCAAAACCGAAAAGGTCGTTACCGATGGAAAAGAACGTTCGGTGACCGTGGATGATGCTTACATTAAAACATCAGTTTATGAACCCGACAAAGATCTCGTTGCAGGTTATCAGAAAGGCATCATGAAAACATACAAAGGCATTGTAACTGAAGATGAAATGACCAAAATTATCGATTATTTCAAGAGCATCAAGTAAATTCCGTTAAACCTTTGCACACTTCCAGTTTCCGCGTAATTCTTATTTTAACCAGGTTTCCTGTATCATTGGCAGTGACATTTACCGCATTTGCCGCCATGGTTCTCAGTCCGGTCAAACTCACGTTTGCCTCGCTTCTGCCCATTGCCGGAATATTTATGCTGGCATCGGGAGCATCGGCATTCAACCAATACCAGGAATGGCCTTACGACGAAAAAATGGAACGTACCCGGAAGCGCCCGCTTCCGTCGCGTCGCATCAGTACTGCCGAAGCCCTGAGAATTGCCATGATCTTCATCATCGGCGGAATGCTCATTTTGCTTTACTATGCTCCGCCGGTTTGTTTTATCCTCGGATTCATCAACCTCATCTGGTACAATGGAATATATACCTATCTGAAACGAAAAACAGCATTTGCGGTTGTTCCGGGCGCGCTCACCGGAGCCATTCCCATCTTTATGGGTTGGACAGCCGGAGGTGGATCACTGTTTGCCCCGGAAGCCCTTTTCCTGGCCTTTTTTCTATTCCTGTGGCAAATGCCTCATTTCTGGCTGCTGACGCTTAAATACGGCCATGAATACCGCAATGCCGGATTCCCCGTGCTGACCGATTTTTTCAACGAATTCCAGATCAAAGCGGTGGTAATGGGATGGATGATCGCATCATCCGGGGCCTCCATGATGCTGGTCCATTTCAACATCATTCATCACCCGGTCCTTGGGTTCACCATTTTCGGGTTAAACATTCTGCTGCTGTTGATCATGGCCTGGCAGCTTTTCCTCGGAAAAGTTATGCAATACCGCCTGATTTTCATGGCCGCCAACCTGTTTATGATGATCGTGATGCTGTCGCTGATTGCCGATCGGCTGCTGCAACCCTGACTTACATCAAAGCTTCTTCCCCCAACTACCCTTCCTGACGGGCAAACCAGGTGCAGTCTGCAGAATTTTTTTTCAATCCCATTCCATAACCACCCTGATTCTGCTCAAAATTGACCTTGTCTGCCGTTATTGTGAAAAAATTAGCAAGTATTAATTTTGTTATGATATTTTTACTATATTGCAGCTACAATCACAAACACGCAACACATGAAAAAACTTCTACTTTTTATCATTGTTTCTGTGATGACAACGGGAACAATGGGGCAGGTCGCCATTTCCACCGATGGCAGTAGTCCGGATGGCAGCGCCATGCTGGATGTCAAATCAGCTGTCAAAGGACTGTTGATTCCAAGGATGCCGGAAGCTCAGCGTTCTGCCATCTCGTTACCGGCCACCGGGTTGCTGGTTTACCAGACCGACGGGGCGTCCGGCTTCTATTTTTTCAATGGAACGGCATGGCTGTGGCTCGGTGGTTCAAATCTCACCGGGTCAGGTGCAAACGGACTGGTAACCTTCTGGACAAACACCGGATCTCTCGGCTCAAACGCTAACCTTTTCTGGGACAATTCAAATTCCCGGTTAGGCATCGGGACTACTTCTCCGGCCTTTCAGCTGGACATTTCCGGTTCCATGCGACTTCCTGTTACCCAATCGGCAGCATCCGGGGTGATCTATATGGGCAATAATCGTTTTATGCACAACTTTGCCCCGATAGGATCATTGGGACACAACACCTTCCTTGGTGAATTGGCTGGCAATTTTACCATGACCGGTTTGCAAAATATTTCAAGTGAAAATACCGGCATCGGGTATTCCTCGTTAAGTCTTAATGAGACCGGATATTTCAATACAGGCACCGGGTTCTCCACTCTGTCAACAAACCTCGACGGGAACTATAACACTGCCATGGGGCACAAGGCGTTATTTTCCAACTCATCGGGTAACAGCAATACAGCCATTGGAATGGGGGCCATGAGCAGCAATACGACCGGCGGCTACAATACGGCATCCGGCGAATACGCGCTCACCGCCAATACCACCGGCTATCAGAATGTTGCACAAGGCAGCCAATCACTGTTTAAAAGCACCACTGCTTCCCGCAATACCGCGATCGGAAGTGAAGCATTGTTTAATCAATCATTCAGCAATGGAGGAATAACCTGGAACAGCGACAATGTAGCCGTTGGATACCGCGCACTCTACTCAACCCAGCCATCGTCGGCTTCGAACGGCATAAAAAATACCGCCGTAGGGTCTGAAGCGCTTACGGTCAATGTGACAGGATACAACAATACGGCACTCGGGAATAATGCAAATGTGTCTTTGAATAACCTTACCAATGTTACCGTTATCGGATACAACGCCATAGCCGGTTCGAGCAATGAAGTCAGGCTGGGCAACAGCAGCGTCACTTCCCTCTTTTGCCAGGGGGCATATGTCGCCACCACTCCCCTGTTGCCAAACCTGATGGCTGATGCAAACGGACAGATCCGGCGCAGCACAGCCATCGTCCCTGCCGGTGCTGGAGCGGCAAACAAGGTTGCCATCTGGACAGACGGGTCAACATTGGGTTCAAATACAAATCTCCACTGGGACAACACCAATTCATCCCTTGGCATCGGAACTTCAAACCCCGGACAGAAACTTACGGTTAACGGAACCTTTGGGATTCTCGAAGGAGGTTTATCACCCAGGGACCACACCATTTTCCAGGGTGGTACCCAGTCGGCAGACATTACTTATACCCTGCCGGTGGATAATGGCTCAACCGGTGAGGTACTTACGACCGACGGCACCGGTATCCTTTCATGGTCTCCTGCCGAATCGCCCCTGACTTTTTCCAATGGGATCGCCCGAATCGGCAATGTCGTTAAACTGGGCGGGTCCTTCACGGAAAACACCTCCCTTGAACAAAACAACGCAGAGACCTTCTCGATAAATAACACCGGAACCGGCAAAACTGCCATCAACCTCAGCAGCACAGGAGATTTCCAGATCGAAGACAACGGGACAGCCTTTTTTACAGCCACCGATGGCGGAAACATTGGCATCGGAACAAGCAATCCCGGCCAAAAACTCACGGTTGACGGATCAATCGGCATTCTCGAAGGAGGCGGATCTCCCACACATCATATCACATTCTCCGGTTCATCTCAATCAACTGATCTTGCATTTACCCTGCCAGGCGACATCGGAATTTATGGTGACGTACTCACAACCAACGGACTGGGCGGCATGTACTGGCATGAAGTCGAAACGCCCCTTACATTTTCAAACGGCCTCTCCAGGATCGGCAGCGAGGTGAAACTTAGCGGGAGCCTCACCGAAAATACTTATCTTGTACAATCGGCTTCATCGACCTTTCTGATAAACAACATGGGTACCGGCAAAACCGCCATCAACCTGAACAGCACCGGGAACTTCCAGATCGAAGACAACAGTGTGCCATTTTTCACAGCAACCAATACTGCGAGGATCGGCATCGGAACAACCAACCCCGGTCAGAAACTGACGGTGGCGGGCACCATTGAGACGACATCCGGTGGTGTTAAATTTCCCGATGGAACCACCCAGACAACTGCCGCCGACAATATTCATGTAGTTGGCGAATATTACGGCGGCGGAATAGTGTTTTATGTTTACGATGGTGGACGGCACGGCCTTATCATCGCACCTGTACCTGTCGGAGAACCCGTACAGCTCAGATGGTATGCCGGCACCAATACACACACGATGGCACTTGGCGATGGTGTGGGCGCAGGCATGGCAAACACAGCGATCATCATTGCAAACCAGGGATACGGCGATGGAGCTACCTATGCAGCAAGGTACTGTAACGAATTTACCAATACTGTGAATGGTGTAGTATACGGCGACTGGTATCTGCCTTCAAAACACGAATTAAATCTGTTCCAGGAATCCCTTGCGTCGCCCTTTAATGCAGGCTATCATTGGAGTTCCACCGAGGATAGCCAAACCGGGGCATGGAGACAGTACATTGGTGCGGGACAGGGTGCTCAGAGCGCGGTCAGCAAAAACCTTAGCTACTATATAAGGCCCATACGGTCGTTTTAGCAACTGGCGCGGTCTTACTGTTGCAGGAAGGTCAAAAAAAACAAATTAGAGTCCACTCCGAAGAGCCAGTGAAAAAGGTTCGGAGATAATCTACTTTTCCATATTCCATATTCCATTTACGATTAATCTGTATCATACCAGAAGATCCTAAATGATTCTAGTTTGACAGCAGCAGCAGTGCCCTTGATTTCACTGGCATGATTGTGATGAATCAATTCCATTTACCCGGTGTCTGACTTATAGCAGACCCCGAGCTAACCAATTCCTGCCTTGGCCGTATGTTGGCCGTATGTTGGCCGTGCTTTGGCCGTGCTTTGGACGTGCTTTGGACGTGCTTTGGCCGTGCTTTGGCCGTACCTTGGCCGTGTTTTAGCCGTGCTTTGGCATACAACGAAACGGGAAATGAAACCGTGGTAAAAGTGGTTGACTTCACACATCTAGATAGGGTGCAACGAAATTTTGCTTGGAATGGTTATAATGAGGAATTACAAAAGGAATTAACGACCCTGTTTGCAGGAACAAAAGAAGTTGTTCTAGATAACACAAGAGGTGGGATCAGAGAAACTCTGCCTTTTTTTAATATTTCCGGGGAAAGAAAACAACAATTGATGTTGAATATTTACACATAAAGTTCCCAATTTGCGAATTTTACAGTACCTTTGCATTCATAATTTACTACATGGATAGAATATTTTCAAAAAGCACTTTGAGGGAATTTTGGGAATCATATCCTGATTCAGAGCAGTATTTAAAGACTTGGCATGACACTGCAATGAATTCAAATTGGAAAACTCCAATTGATGTAAAGCAACCTTATGAAAATGCAAGCATTTTAAAGGAAGGCAGGATTGTTTTTAATATCAAAGGGAACAATTACAGGTTGGTAGCGAAATTTAACTTCGAGAAACAATGGATTTTTATCAGGTTCATTGGAACACATGTGGAATATGATAAGATTGATGCCAATACGATATAAAAAATACGGACATGAATATCAGCCCAATAAAAAACGAGATTGACTATCGGAATACTTTAAAACGCCTTGAAGCCATCTTTGATGCACCGATTGGAACTCCAGAAGGTGATGAAGCCGATATGATTGGATTAATGGTGGATGAATATGAGAAAAAACACTATCCAATTGAAGCACCTGATCCAATTGAAGCCATCAAGATCAGGATGGAGGAAATGCAATTAAAGCAAATTGATTTAGTAAATGAAATTGGCGGAAAAAGTAGAGTTTCCGAAATATTAAATCGTAAGCGCAAATTAACTGTTGATATGATTCGTAAATTGAACAGGCGATTGAATCTTTCACCAGAACTTTTAATAAATGATTACAAACTGACGAGGTAAACGACCAGGGCAAACGCACAAAAAAAGAGCTTATCGCGATTTCCAGGGCACTTTTGATGATTCCGGAAAAGTGAACATTCAATTTGGCCGTCATGGCCTGGGATCCGGCAAAGAACAAAGAATTACCGGGAGAAAATTGTAATTGTCTATTTTTCTATACGAGCATTTAAAAACATGTCATAGTTTAGCAAAATCTTCAATTGCCTTGTAATCATTCGACTCCTATTTAACCCATTTTTGTCCAAAAATTATCGGGCAGTTAAAAAATGGAATTCCTCATTTATTTTCCTGCCTTGCCTCAAACCTTAACCATTTGTAACGCCATATCTTCGGGTTAAATTGAATTATTTGGCCAATTCGTTTGCCTTGACAAAATATATTTTGCCATCTTTGGAATAGACAAATTCACCA
>JBAXFM010000086.1:0-17884 GCA_037139855.1 Bacteroidota bacterium | reverse complement strand
GGGGTTTGACGTATGCATGAATCCTCAGCTTGTGAATGATGCCACCAGGGGTAATTATCCCCGGAAAATTGACGAATACCTCGCCATGGGGAAACCCACGGTTGCCACGGCTACAGAAGCCATGGACTATTTCAGTGACTATACCTACCTTGGATCATCTGTTGAGGAATATCTCATATTAATTGAACGCGCCTTGTCAGAAGATTCATTGGAAAAGCAACAGCAGCGCCGTAAATATGCCACCAGTCATACGTGGGAAAACAACGTTCTGGAAATTTACAAATGCATTGAACGGGTGTCAACGAAACAATAAACTGTAAATAATTCAGGCCATGAGCATTATAAGCAAAATAAAATCTGATCCGAAACTTAAGAGTTTTATTCTGTGGTGCATTTCGCCCAAACGTAACCCACGGCCCCGCCTTTGGGTCAGATGGTTTCTGAATCCATTTATCCATAAAAGAGGCAAAGGTTCTACCATCAGGGGCCGGTCGCGCATTGACGTGTTTCCCTGGAATCGTTTTGAGATCGGTGACCTTACCACCATTGAGGACTTTACGACAGTAAACAACGGTTCCGGAGCGGTCATTCTTGGGAACCGGGTGAGGGTTGGCATCGGTTCGGTGATTATCGGACCAGTGACCATGGGCAACGGATCGGGATTGGGTCAACATGTTTTTGTCAGTGGTTTCAACCATGGATACAAGGATGCCACCAAAAATTCAAGTGTTCAGCCACTTGATCTCAAGCCAGTCATTATTGAAGAAGAGGTACACATCGGCGCAAATTCGGTTGTAACAGCAGGTGTTACTATTGGAAAACGCACCCAGATCGGAGCAGGCAGTGTTGTCACCAAAAGCATTCCTCCTTTCTCCATAGCGGTAGGGAACCCGGCAAAAGTGATCAAACGATACAACCACGATACCGGGCAATGGGAAAGAATATCCTAAAACACAAAAATATGATTAAGCAAAAACTCATTACCTATTCGCGATACTTTTTTGAATACCTCAAGCATGGCGACCTTACCTCAATCGTAGCATCGGGGAGGTATCTGGTGAATAAATCGTCCCATTCGCATGATAGAACAATCAAAACTTCGATCGGGACCTTTTTTTGCCGGAAAAACACGAATGACTTCCAGTTTGCAAATTACAAATATGAATGGGGCGTAAAAAAGTACCTGCTTGACAACCTGGATGCTTACTCTGTATTTATTGATGGCGGAGCCTGTGTTGGAGATTATTGTGTTTTACTCTCCCGGAAAAACATCAAATGTTTTGCCTTTGAACCTGTTCTTGACAACTTCAACGTGCTGACCAAAAATCTGGAGTTAAATAACCTGTCAGGTGATATCACCGCCTATCCTTTTGGTCTGGGAGCAAAAAACGAAAATATTGACTTTGTTTTCAATCCGGTCAACACAGGAGCCTCCCACCTGGCAAAAAACGGAGACACCGCAAACGATAAGGTGGAAATCAGGACCTTCGATTCAATGTTGCCTTTGATGGCAATACCCAGGGAAGAACATATTCTGATAAAGTTAGACATTGAAGGCATGGAACCTGAAGCAATCAGGGGAGCTAAAAATTTCATACTGGAATATCCGAACATTACATTTGTCATCGAAGATAAGCATATTGGCGAAGAATCGATCAGAACGGCCCTGAATGAAATCGCTTCCTTCGAATATGGTGTTGTGGATGAATTCAACATCTTCGCAAAAAAAATCAATAATCAAACATCTCAATAAATTGCAACATGCTGGCACTTAAAATCACTTTCTGGGTCCTTCTTTTTATCGTGTTTTACGCCTACATCGGCTATGGCATTTTATTGTTTATCCTCATAAAAATCAAGCGGTTAGTAGGCAAGAAGAAGACCAGCGTCCAAACTGGCTATGAACCCGACGTTACCTTGTTTATAGCCGCCTATAATGAAAAGGATTTCGTGGCAGAAAAGATCAGGAATTCCCTTGAACTCGATTATCCGAAAGAAAAATTGCACATGGTATGGGTCACCGATGGTTCAGACGACGGAACACCTGATGTGTTGAAACAATATCCGGGGGTGGAGGTTCACCACCTGCCTCAACGAAGCGGAAAGATCGGCGCGATGAATCGGGGGATGAAATTTGTAAAAACTCCGGTGGTGGTGTTTTGTGATGCCAACACCATGCTGGGCCACGAATCGATTCGCCGCATCGTTCAGCTGTTCAGCGATCCGAAAGTGGGCTGTGTGTCCGGTGAAAAGCGCATCTTCAGCAAGGACAAGGACTCGGCCGCCGGCGCAGGGGAAGGATTATACTGGAAGTACGAATCGACCCTGAAAAAATGGGATGCTGAACTTTATTCGGTGGTTGGAGCAGCAGGTGAACTCTTCGCCATCAGAACCGAATTATTCCAGGAAGTTGAACGCGACACCCTGCTCGATGATTTTATCATTTCACTGAGAGTAGCTCAAAAGGGCTATACCATTCAATATGATCCTGAAGCATATGCCATTGAAACGGCCTCTGCCAATGTAAAAGAAGAACTGAAACGAAAAATCCGGATTTCTACAGGAGGCATACAATCGGTCATCCGGTTAAGCTCCCTGTTGAATATATTCAAATATGGAACCCTCTCGTTTCAATACATTTCCCACCGGGTTTTACGATGGACTTTAGCGCCTTTATCGCTGCTTTTCATGCTGATCACCGGGTTAATCCTTGCCTTGAATGAAGGTATTTTCGCATTTGGCTTTTACAGTATTATTTTCTGGTTACAGGTGCTGTTTTACCTGGCAGCTTTGCTGGGGTGGTATCTCGAGAACCGTTCCATCAGGCTTAAATTGCTATTTGTACCATATTACTTTTTTATCATGAATCTTTCGGTGTTCCTTGGATTAAAAAGATTCCTGAAAGGTTCTCAATCAGTTAACTGGGAACGGGCAAAACGTGGATAATCATTTTTTTTTATTGGCATTCATCAAACGGTTCAGTCTCATTACCTTGTTGTTATTCTGCGTGGCCATTGCCTTTCCGGGGAAAGTGCAGAAACAAAGAATCATCGTGAACAGCGCCACAACCCTCATCGATGCAACGGTGGCTCCATACAATCAAATTCTTCCCGGAGATACGCTGTTTTTTCAGGCAGGAACGCGGGAATACCTGCTGATCAGAAATTTTCACGGTGAGTCGGGAAAACCCATTGTGCTGATTAATCTGGGTGGCGTTGTAATAATTGACACCGACCATTTCTTTGGCATTTCAATGGTAAATTGCCGGTTTATTAAATTCACCGGAACTGGTGCGTCCGATAATTTTTATGGTTTTAAAATACAGCGGGTTGCATCCGGCGCTGCACTGGGAATTGGTGCGCTAAGCTCTGATGTTGAAATTGATCATTTTTTTATTGAAAACGCACCCATCGGTGGCATTTATGCCAAGACAGACCCCGACTGCTCATTTACAGGTACACGGGATAAATTCACTCAATACAACACCATCATTCATGATAACCATATTTCGGATGTGGGTAACGAAGGAATGTACGTAGGCAGCACTAAATATTTCGGACAAGTAGTTAATTGCAATGGGGTTGACACACTGTTGTTGCCCTCGCTGCTGAGTGGGGTAAAAATCTACAACAACATCATCAGCAATACCGGCTGGGATGGCCTCCAGGTAAGTTCCGCTTCTAATTGCCAGGTCTACGACAATCTGATTACTCATGACAGTCAGGACGATCATTTCGGACAAATGGCCGGAATTTTATTGGGAGGTGGTTCAAAATGTGATTGCTTTAACAACTATATTGCCGATGGCCGGGGCAATGGTATTGAAAGTCACGGGCTGGGTGGGTACCGGATATTCAACAACATCATTGTGAATGCCGGAAAGACCTATAAACCAGGAGATAGCAGCCAGATGAAACATGGAATCTATGTTACAGATGTGTCTGTTCTTCCCGATTCCTCCTTCTTCATCCTTTTCAATGACATCATCAATCCAAAATCAGACGGAATACGCTTTTCCAGTATCATTAGCCGAAACAACCTGATAGCCTCCAACGCCATTATCAATCCCGGAAATTTTGATTATTATGAACATGGAAAAACCGGTTTTAAGGGAAAGGATTCTTATGTGATGATTCCCAATGATTCGGCAGATGTGACGTTGAAAAATAATTACTTCGCAAGAACCGCTGACAGCGCAGGGTTTTCGGCCACCAACTATTCCCTGCTGCCCGGATCACCCTTGATTGATGTCGCATATACTGACAATAAAGGCGTTACCTTCGATTTTTACCACCACGAACGGCCCTATGGCAACGCGTGGGATATCGGCGCCCATGAGTACAATCCGGCATATCTTGATATTGCTGAAAACCACCCACCGTCAGCCATTAAAATGACCCTCTACCCCAACCCTGTCAGGGATTCGTTTTCGATCAGGTTCGAGGTGAGGCAGTCATCGAAGGTTGTACTCGACATTTATGATCTTCAGGGAAATCTGATTAATGATGGCAACTGGGGAATTGTCGACCCAGGAATCCATGTAAAAAAAATCAATGTCATCCACCTACCTGAAGGCATCTATCTGTTTATCCTTCGGATTGGGAGTCAATCTTTTTCAGGAAGATTTGTCAAAGTCAACCAGCCATAAGTTCCTGCTTTATTATCTGCATTTCCTCCAGCAGTAAGGTAGCGGCAACTTTCAGTTCAGAGAACATTTCCGGGATACCCTCTGCCATGATGCGTTTTTCCAATGCTGCAAGTTTCAATGAATCTTCATCCGCAAATGGACCAATTAAACTGATGAGATAGTTTTTTGGAGAACCCGCTGACATAACTTCGAGCCAATGTCCATGTGCAGAGTGTGACGGTTCTTTTTTGGCACGGATTTCAGGAAATTCGCTTAGCGTAATCCTTGTTATTTCAATTAATTTATTACCTGCGGCATCCTCTATATCACGTGCAATATTAGATGAAATCGGATCATTAAATGACGAGCATATCCCTCTGATCTGGCATGCATTCCTCTTCAAATCAACAAAATCAAGATCATCGATATCCTTTGCGATGGCTGTGATAATTTCAGGAATGTTTTTGTTGGCCAAATCAATAAGCTCTATAACAAGTTCTTTTTCAAAATATTGAAAAAAGTCATTCAATTGCTGTTTATCGATCATGGCTCTCAGGTATCTTAATTGTAACTGGCATGATTGTGACTAATCAATCATTTCAGCCTGTCAACCCAGATAATCGGACAATTTCCCGGTTTTCTTTCCTTCGATGTTTTTATCCCACCACAACGTGATAATCAGCAGATTAAGCATTTGGTTCGATTTTACCTGCTTGTACCAGAACCAATAGCTTTTGCCGGTTGATAAGGCTTCGTACTGGTTGAAAAATTGATTCAGATAATCGGTATTTTTCAACGATTTTGCAAAGGCAGAATTCCGGATGTACCGGTATATTTTCTCCCGTCGCTGTTGATTGTTGAAGAAAATCTCCAGCGGAGAAAACCCACCCTGCTTTGGCCTGTTTGTAACCGCATCGGGTAGCATGGGCTTAACCAGTAGTTTATGAATATACTTCGTCACCCCTTGTCCTTTCATACTTTCTTTCACTGTTCCTTTAGCCCGCAGATGGATCGGCAGGTGTTGCAGGAAATGATAAAGATCGAGGTCAATGTAGGAGAATCCAAGGTTAACCCCAAATTGTTCAGAAAGACGCGAAGCCTTAAAAATGATCACTTCATTGACGGAATGCCGGAGATGCAGATAATAATTTCGCTGCAAAAACAACTCTTCATAGCTGTGAAAATGGTTTGGAATATCATCCAGGTAAGGATGGCCCGGGATATTCCGCATATTGAACATCTGGCTTAACTGATAATCATGAAAACCAAATGTTTCGGGCTCCATCACTTTCAGGATTTTTTGATTCTGGAAGTGGATCCTGAATGAAAGATTGTCATGGTCGAAGAGACCATTGTCGCTCAGTTTATCAAATAAAACAGAAAATGGTTTAATTCCTGTTCGCTGCATCTTATAATGCAAGGCGGTTTCTCTGATCCCGGCGCCAAAATACTGGTCATTTCCATCGCCCCCGATGATCACCGGCAGGTTTTCGTTACTCACCATTTTCATGGCCGAATGGTTCAGCATAAACCCCGATTCGGAAAACGGGTCGCCCATGTAGTCGATGATATCAGGTAAAAATTCAATTTCGGTTCCATCCATGATGTATTCATGATGTTCTGCGCCAAATTTGTCGGCCATCATCTTTGCGTATGGCAATTCGGAGGCTGGATTATCTTTAAACCCGATGGAGTATGTTTTGATGGTTCCGGAATGAACCTCACGCAGCATGGCAATATTGCCACCCGAATCGTACCCGCCACTCAACAGCGCTCCTACTGTTTCAGCCCCGCTGATTCTCCGCTTCAGCGATTTTTTCAACAAATCGCTATATTGGTCAATGGCATCCTTCAAGGCAATTTCCTTGCGTTCAGCATGTAAAATCTCATCGTAATCAAAAAGTTTTTCAAATCTGAAACCATCTGCTGATGCAATGAGAACCTCTCCAGCCGGAATTTTACTAACCCCCTCCAGTGATGTGCCAGGCGCCGGAATGTAACCGATTTTAAGAAAGGTGGTAACCCCGGTCAAATCAGGTTTGGCAATGAACTCCTTAAAATCTTTTAAGCCATGGTAGGAATCGGTAAAGAACTCTTTTGTAAAATAAATCATCCGGCCTTCGCCATTGCGGTCCCGGGCAATGATTGTCTTTTCAGTATCTCTGATAATGATGGTAAACTTTCCATTCAACTGTCTGAACCCTTTCAAACCTTCGCGTTCAAATAATTCAAAAATCAGCTCAGCCGTATTGTCTGGGGAAAAGGATAACCTCTGCTGAATCTCCCCGATGTTGTAAATACGGCAATGCAGATACAATTGCCTGTTCCCCCGGGTTGCCGATTGATAACCATTGCAAGAACAAGCGCCCTGAATATTCTCAGCATTCTGACTATGAATCAAACGGTTAGAAATTTGACCTGTAGTTGCAAACAGGCCATAAAAGTAGGTTTTCATGGGATTAGGTTTAGTTAGAACTTTCGGGATATCAGAATATTAAAGATAATGCTAATATAGGCAATAATCCGGTTAATCCGATAGAAAATTTTATTAATATTGTTTTAAATATAAAAGCCTCACCCCCGGCACCCCCTCTCCCTGGGGAGAGGGGGACATTGGGGAAAATTAATAAACACATTCACATTGAAATATTTATGAAAATTGCAGTCGTTGGCAATTATCTTCCCAGACAGTGCGGGATTGCCACATTCACTCAGAACTTCGTCAGTTCAATCAGGCATTCAGACATTCCTGATCAGATTGTCCCTCAAGTCTTCGTTGTGGCTATGAACGGCAAGAACCAACATTTTGATTATCCCGAAATCGTTGAGTGTACCATTCGTCAGAATTACCCGCAGGACTACCTGAAAGCTGCCGTCTATATCAATTCAAGCAGCGCAGATCTTTGCATTTTGCAACATGAGTTCGGCATTTATGGCGGCGAAAGTGGTGTTTTTGTATTATCACTGCTCGAATGTATCCGCATCCCGGTGGTGATCATTTGTCATACGGTTCTGAAAACACCCTCTTTTCATGAAAAAGCCATCCTGAAAAAAATGGGAGAACGTGCAAACATGATTGTGGTAATGAGCCATCTTGCCATCGCGTTTCTTAAAACCATTTATGGAATCCCGCAGGAAAAAATTGCCATGATCCATCACGGTGTTCCGGATTTTGGGACTGTTCAAAAAAAGAATGACCTGAAACTGGCCTTCCCCGGTAAAACTGTGATGTGTACCTTCGGTTTACTTGGCAGAAACAAAGGGATTGAGACGGTAATCAAAGCGTTACCCTCTGTAGTTAAAAACCATCCGGATATAGTCTATGTCGTTCTTGGGAAAACCCATCCCATGGTCAAACTGGATGCAGGTGAAGAATACCGTGAATATTTGAAATGCCTGGCTGATGCCAATGGACTGGGCAACCATGTGGTGTTCCTTGATGAATTTCTGGATGAAGAAGAATTGAAGGAAAACCTTCTCGGTGTTGATATTTACCTCACACCTTATCTCAATGAAGCCCAGATAACCAGTGGAACACTTGCCTATGCGGTGGGTTCCGGTACTTGTATTGTTTCAACCCCTTACTGGCATGCCCGTGAACTGCTTGCTGACGGCAGGGGAAAATTGTTTGATTTTGGCGACAGCAACAAACTGGCCTCTGTTCTGAATGGGTTGCTTGATAATCCTGCAGAAATGAAAACCATCAGAAACCTGGCATTCACCTATGGCAAAGAGATGTATTGGCCCGAAATCGGAAAAAAATACAACCATCTTTTTACAACGATTTTAGCATCTCCCAGACAAACAAAGGCAGTAAATGGAGAAAACTGGGCCATTGTACCGGAATTCAGCCTTGATCACATCCGGCGAATGACTGACAATACCGGGATTTTGGAACATTCAAATTTCTCGATTGCGAATTTCAGAGAAGGATACAGTCTCGATGATAATGCCAGGGCGCTGCTGCTGGTTTTAATGGCCCACGAGCAGCAAAAGGAAGCAGATGCCCTGCGTCTGGCCGACATTTATATGCGATATATCCATCTGATGCAGAAAGCGGATGGTTCTTTTCACAATGAATTAACCTACGACCGGAAATTCTCCGATAAAAAGGAATCCGAGGATGCCCTGGGCCGAACCATCTGGGCCCTTGGATATCTGATCCGGTTAGCCCCTGCTGATGGATATTTCCAGTTTGCAAAGGATAAATTCTCCAGGTTCTACCCACATTTCAGAAATCTGCAGTCGAACCGCGGACTGGCAAATGCCATCATCGGACTCTGCCATTTTTTGAAACGTTATCCCGACAATGAAAAGGTGATGAAGACCTTGTATGTTTTCACACAGAAAATCAGAGAACACTTTTATGATGAATCTGATGGGGACTGGAAATGGTTTGAACCGATTCTTTGTTACGACAACGCCATTTTGCCGCTTGCATTATGGCATTCATACCAGGTAACCAGAGATGCTGAAACGCTGAAAGTTGCCCTGGAAAGTACTGCATTTTTAGACAAGGAGGCCACCATTGACAGTCGTATATCGCTGATCGGGAACGAAAGGTGGTACCGCAAAGGACATGATCGCCCCCGGTTTGGCCAGCAACCGATCAACGCAATGGCGCTCGTGATGATGTACCGTCAGGCATACACGGTAACAGGGGATGATTATTATTACCGGAAAATGTTCGTCGCCTTCTCATGGTTTACCGGAAACAATGACCTCCACATCCCGTTGTACGATGAAGAATCAAAAGGATGTTGTGATGGAATTGAGAAGTTTGGCATGAACCGGAACCAGGGAGCCGAAAGTTGTATCTCCTACCAGCTTGCCTGTTTGACGGTAAGTGCAGCAATCAATGAAAACCTCTTACCATAATCTGTCCATCAATGATTGTATAACAGATTTTTCAGTTTGATCTTTAATAAATCCGGTTGCACCGGTTTCTTCAGATAGTCCACGGCGCCCATTTTCAGCCCTTGAATTTCTTCTTCCTGGCTGGTATGACTTGTAAGAAATACGACAGGAATATCCACATTTTTCGATTTCAGAAATTCAAGCAACTGGTATCCGGTCAGATTTGGCATTTCAATATCGGATAACACCATGTCAATGTGGTATTTGCCAAGTTGTACCAATGCATGCAGTCCATCGGAGGCTGTCACAATTTCATATCCCTCATTTTCCAGTATCGATGTCAGTATTTTCTGTTCAATGGGATCATCATCCACCATCAGTATCCTCTGTATGCTATCAGTTTTAACAGGTTTGGTTTTCTTTACATGATTTCCGGCCGGGAACATTTTCTCAAAGAGCTCATCCAGTGGGATGGAAGCGAATCCTGAGCTGTAATCCGACATCGCGTAGGGTATGATCAGCTCGTTATGATGGATGATTGATCCACAGGAATAAACTACGTTGGGCACATACCCTTCCCGTTCTTTATCGTTTGCCATGAGGATGGGCTCTGCAAATTGACCGATCACCCGGGTTGGATCTTCCAGATTGAGCATCACAGCCCCCAAACAATACCTTCTCATCGCGCCGACACCATGGGTGATCAGCAGCCATCCGCGGTCGGTTTCGATCGGAGACCCTGAATTTCCCAGTTGCACGAATTCCCATGGGAAACGGGGTTCCTGCAGGAGCTGGGCTGGTTCATCCCAAAGGTTGATGACATCGGAAAACATAATGAAATTATTTTCTCCATCCTGCCGTGAAAGCATGGCATACCGGCCATTTATCTTTCTGGGAAATAAAGCCATCCCCTTGTTCTTTGCATTTTTGCCAAAGATGGGCCGGATTCTGAAATGGTAGAAATCGTTGGTTTCAATCAACTTGGGAAGAATGGCAATACCATTGTAGGCCGTGTAGGTTGCATAATATTTCACACTGCCGTTATCCTCGGTAAACCTTACAAACCGGGCATCCTCAATCCCATTACTCTCCGTATCGGCGATGGGAAAAATAACACGCTCTGAAATAGCAGTATCCAGCGAAAATGTGATTTCATAATGGGAGTTTGCCAGCCAGGTGAGCGCCTGAATAACTTTCTCTCCGGAGAAGGTAATTTCAGTTTTTTGCACAAAATCTTCTACAACATATTGCAATTCCCTGAAGAGAAACTGATCACCAAGTTTGCCCATGATCTGATCTGCTATGTCGTGATCATGAAGTTTCATCTCCTCCAGTTTCTTTAAAAAAGATTCCTTTGAATATATATGGTCCTGGATGGTTTCAGCTTCGTCAACAAGTTTCCCCGCAGGTTTAAACTCAAGGTGGTTATGTTTATCAACAATACCGCCCCGGAATACGAGTGAAGAAATATGGCCTTCACCCGTGGCCCGGAAACTAACGATGACCCTGGTTTGTCCTTCCTGAAGATTTGCCTGGTCGGGATCTTCTACCATGGAAGGATTGAAAAAAGCGGCCGACTCGATAGAATATTCATGGGTAAAATACGAACCGATGAGCAATTTCAGCTCCCGCGACAGGGTATCAGGATCAAACCCTGCTGCCTTTACCAGGTGATGAACATGACCAAAATGCTTCATGAAGATCCGGGTGATGTTCCGGTGACGGTCGGAAAAATCACGCAGGGTTTGATTTAAGGTCTGCAAGGCATCCTCCTCATTGAGCCCCATGATCCTCGTAATAATTTTTTTGCCCCGTTCGGGTCCGCCAGGCAGAAAAAACCGTGCAATTACCCGTCGTGGATCCGGATCAAAATGAACTGGTTTGCGATTTACCGTTATAGCCATTTGATATTATTTTGATAAGAGTGTCTTTTTCATTACCAGCAATTCATCGACCAATGCCGCAGAGGATGCTTTCAGATCCAAATACATTTCCGGAATACCATCGGCAATGATTTTCTTCTCCAACTCCTCTAATTTCGCAGAATTTTCTTCAGGAAAAGTATCGAAAAAACCGGCAAGAAAAGACCTGATCGACTTAGCAGGGATAATTTTATCTTGAATTAAATTGTCCGCGAGTTCCGCTCTCATTTTTTTCAGGGAATCCGGATAGTCAGGAATAACGAGATCTATCAGCTGTAGTATCTTGCCTCTTGCAGCCTCCTCCATTAATGCAGCGTGTTTCGATGAAACAGGATCGTGAAACTGGCCACAGGGAGTTCTCAGTTTATGAGCCCAGAACCTGATCTGAACAAGGTCATGCTCCATGATACTTTGCTCCAGCAGGCCCATGATTTCGGGTTGTTGCACAGCGAACATATCTATGATATCAATGATAAATACCGAATCAAAATACTGAAAAAAATTGTCAAACTCTTTTTTATCAATCATATAGAAACAATTATCTGGTTATTGTAAGAAATAGGTTTAAAAAGTATGGCTGCTAATTTTTAACAAATATAATTATTGTTATCCTTCAAAATAAAATTTAAACTATTCTTTTTATGCTGAGGCTAAATTATTCAATAATTCTGGCCCTCTGTGAAGAAAATTGTTTAATATTGTTCAATAAAGCGGCGATTTATGAGAACCAATACCAAGATTACATTGCTTTTTGTTACCCTGTCGGGATTTTTCGTACTTTTTGTGTTCGGATATTTTTATATCCGGGCCCAGGAACAAACAATATATCTGGATTCCAAAAAAAGCAGTGATGCACTGGTAATTCAAACAGTTCTTGAGTTCAAAATGGAGGGTTTTTTAAAACCGGTGAAGGATAATTCAGCCTGGGACGACATGGTTGTTCATTCGCGGATCAGAGATACTGTTTGGGAAAAAAATAATCTGAATCCAATTCTTGCCACCTTCAATATGAGTTATCTCGGTGCCTATGATTATAACGGGATACCAATTTATGCGGTTCATGACTCAACCTGTAAGGATTTTTCATTATCCCCCAGGCAGATCCTGGAATTATTTACCGGCAGAAGTTCCTGGAGTAGTTTCTTCTTCCAGGATGGGCAACTCTATCAATTATTTGGAGCCACCATCGTGCCAACCTATGATATAGCACACCACACAACTCCAAATGCTTATCTGGTTGCGGCCAAAATATGGGATTCGGTTTACTGCTCCGAAATAAAAAAAACGACAGGGTTTAACACACTTGAAGTTTATCAGCATGATCCGGCAGCTATCGTCAACCAGGAAAATAGCATTGAAGTAATCAAAGTTCCGCTTAAAGATATAAAAGGCAATAATGCCGCATTCCTTAAATTCGAGCGGCCAAATCAACTTACCACTGAATTAAACACATTGGGTTATTTTGCCATTGGCGGCACATTGGTACTTATCATTATTTGCCTTGTTTTTTTCTATTGGATTAAACGCTGGGTTTCAACACCTCTCAAACAGATTACCAGGAGCTTAGCCAGTGGCGACATTGGCCAGGTGAAGGATGTTCTCGAAAAACAAAATGAATTTGGAGATATCGCCCGCCTCATCCGGAAATTTAACACTCAGCAAAAGGCTATCACCGAAGCCAAGGAATTTGCCGAACTTATTTACAGGGTAATCCCCAGCGCATTATTCACCGTTAACTGTGACCAGAAGATTACGAGTTGGAATCAGCAAGCCGAAGAAATAACCGGTTTTACAAAACAGGAGATGATTGGCAATACATGTCATGCATTTGCCGAATCACCCTGCAATGAACGATGTGGCCTGTTAAATTCAGAAATTCCTAAACCGATTCATGGCCGGGAATGTACGCTCAGGTGCAAATCGGGAGAAATAATCACCGTCTCTAAAAATGTCGACACCCTTAAAGACGATACTGGAAACATCATTGGCGGAATTGAGAGTTTTGAAGATATTACAGAACGGAAAAAGAGTGAGAAAGCGCTTTTTGACAGCAATCAAAGGTATTCGACCCTGGTTCACAAACTGCCCGACCTCATCATAATTCACCGCATGGGCAAAATTTTGTTTGCCAATGAAGCTGCTTTGAGTGTAATGGGCGCTACGATGGAGGAACTCCTGGGCAGCAACATTATGGATTTCATTGAAGAAGAGTCAAAAGCAACCGTGATTGATAATCTGCAAAAACGGATGGCTGGAATTGAACAGGTTAGGGATTATGAGATAAAAGCAATTACAAAAAGGGGAGAAATTAAAGATACCATCATCAGAAGCGACAACATTATATTCGATAATGAGCCGGCGGTGATTGCCATTCTGATTGATATTACAGAAAGAAAGCTTATTGAAACTGCTTTGCAAAAAGCAAAGGAAGAGGCCGAGCGCGCAAGTAAAGCCAAATCAGAATTTCTTGCCACCATGAGCCATGAAATCCGGACGCCAATGAACGGCGTTATCGGGATGACTGAGCTTGCGCTGACCACTCAGCTTACAGGAAGTCAACGGGATTATCTTGAAACGATCCAAACATCGGCATACCTTCTTTTGGATACCATCAACGACATACTGGATTTTTCAAAAATTGAAGCCGGTAAACTGGAAATTGAACATGTGAGGTTTAACATCCATGAGGTCATGGAAAAAAGTATTGACATCCTCACTGTTAAGGCGTTTGAAAAGAATCTGGAATTGTTGTGTGAGGTTGAACCCGGGTTGCCCGAATTCTTTTATGGCGATCCCCTGCGCATAAGGCAGATATTGGTAAATTTTATCAGCAACGCAATTAAATTCACTGAAAAAGGGGAGATATGTATCTCAGCCAGGAAACAACCCGGTGTTTCTGCCATCGAAGGAGAGCTTCGGATTGTATTCAGCGTGAAGGATACCGGAATCGGGATAGAAGAAAGTGCGCAGCAAAACATTTTCAATCAATTCACCCAGGCGGATAATTCAACAACCAGAAAATATGGTGGGACAGGCTTGGGATTGTCCATATCTAAAATGCTGACAGAAATCATGCATGGAACACTGACTGTTGAAAGTGAACTCGGCGTTGGAAGTACTTTCAGTTTCGAATTACCCTTGAAATTCGCACCCCAGGCAAGCCATACCGAAGAAATACCAAAAACAACCATAAAAAGCGTTTTGGTTGTTGACGACAACCAGACTAATCTCAAAATCATGAAAGATATGTTGACCTACTGGGGCATTGATTCCACCATATGCTCCAATGGGAAGGAGGCGCTGGAACTGATACAAAAAGCGAATGAAAAAAAACATTATTTTGATCTGGTCATTGTCGACATGTGCATGCCCGACATGGATGGGATAGCTGTTGCTGAAAAGATCAGGGAAAACCAAAACATGCACCGGAAGCCGGTTATTTTTATGTATTCATCTATCGAAAGGAATAATGTTATCGAAAAATCAAAGGAACTTGGTATTGAAAAGTATCTTACTAAACCTGTAAAGATGAAAGATTTTTATGATCTGCTGCATCATGAGAAAAACCCTTTGCACGATGAACCCCGTCAATTGGCAATTTCTATAGAAGATGCGATACTTGTCGGACCCGGAAAAACCATCCTGATTGCCGAGGACAACAACATTAACATGAAATTATTGAGTGTAATGTTGATGAAGACCGGCGTTAAGATTATTACTGCAACCAACGGAGACGAAGCCATTGTTGAGTTTCGAAACAACAAAGTAGATTTAATCTTCATGGATGTTCATATGCCTGAAAGAGATGGTTTGCAGGCAACCAGAGACATCCGTAAAATGGAAAACCCCGAGAAACGAATCCCCATTATCGCATTAACGGCCATAGCGATGCCAGGCGACCGTGAAAAATGCATGGAAGCAGGAATGGATGATTACTTATCAAAGCCTTTCAGAAAAGATGACTTATATACTGTTATTAAAAAATACCTGATTCCTGAAAGCCAGGAAAACATCTGACATGATATATGAAAACGTAGAGATAATCGATGCCGGTGCTGAAGGCATGGCGGTAGGCAAAATCAATGAAAAAATCGTATTTGTGCCTTTTGTTGTTCCCGGTGATGTGGTTGATATTCAAATCACACGAAAGAAAAAGAAATACCTGGAAGGTAAGGCGGTTCATTTTCATCAATATTCTTCGAAAAGGATCGAACCACATTGTTCCCACTTCGGGCTTTGCGGTGGTTGCCGCTGGCAGAGCATGAAATATGAAGAACAGTTGTTTTATAAGCAAAAACAGGTATTGGAAAGCCTTACCAGGATCGGAAAACTGGAAAATCCTGTTATTTTACCTATCCTTCCTTCCCCTAAAACCAGATATTACCGGAATAAACTGGATTTCACCTTTTCGAATCACCGGTGGCTTACCGATGAAGACCGAAATACAGAGCCCGGAACTACAAACACCAATGCATTAGGATTTCACATCCCGCAGTTCTTTGACAAAGTTGTTGATATTCATGAGTGTTTTCACATGAAGGATCCTTGCAACGCCATCAGAACATCTGCCAGAAAATATGCGATGGATCATGATCTGACATTTTACGATGTACGCCTCTGGCAGGGTTTTTTGCGCAACCTGATCATTCGCAATACTGAAGCAGGCGGACTGATGGTGATTTTGGTGGTTCGCAGCAGAGAGGAACATCTGATGCCGATGCTTGAGCATCTGTCTATACAGTTTCCTGAGATCACGAGCCTCTATTATGTGATCAATCCAAAACAGAACGATACGATCTACGATCTCGGATTCAACCTTTATAAAGGAGAAGCGTTCATCACCGAAAAGATGCCTCCCTTCATGCCTGGCGGAAAAGAAATAGAATTTCGCATTGGCCCGGCCTCCTTTTTCCAGACCAATTCATTTCAGGCCATCAATCTTTACCGGATAGCCGCTGAATCAGCCGGGTTTAAAGGTGATGAACTTGTTTACGACCTTTATACCGGAACCGGAACCATTGCCAACTATATTGCGCCTTATGTTCGAAAAGTGGTAGGCATCGAATCTGTCGCAGCAGCAATCTCAGATGCGGAAATCAATTCAAGAATCAATGGAATTTCCAATACGATCTTTTTCGCCGGAGAAACGGAAAAAATACTGACTTCTGAGTTTATCGCCTCCCAGGGGAAGCCCGATGTCATCATCACCGACCCACCCAGGAACGGTATGCATGAAAAGGTGGTTCGAACCATTATAGAGGTGAAACCGGAAAAATTGGTGTATGTCAGTTGCAACCCTGCCACCCAGGCCAGGGATATTGCGTTGCTGAATGATTACTATCAGATGGAAACCTGTCAGCCGGTGGATATGTTCCCCCATACCCAGCATGTTGAAAACGTAGCCTTGCTTACACGGAGAAATTAATAGAGAGCCGACCGGCTTCTAATCAATAACAGGAGCGCTTCCATGTCAAAATTTTCGCCTTGTATGATAAAATCAGCCTGGTTGTAATAAAACTCCCGCTCAGATAATTGAGCAATCACCTTCCCCTCCAATTCCGTTGAAGGGATATCCTTCAAAAGTGGACGTTTCCGCTTGACCATTTTCAACCGGTACAGGAGGGAAGGCGCCTTCCAGCAGAGATATACCGACAGGCCTGACTGCCTGATGACATCCATGTTGTTAAAAAAGCATGGAGTTCCGCCCCCGGTAGATATAACAACATCATCAAGATCAATCGTTTCTTTTAAGAGCGTTTGTTCGATTTTACGAAAAGCCCCCTCATCATATTTTTCAAAAAAGTCGAGAACACTGATCCTGAAGCGTTCTTCAAACAGGTAATCAAGATCAACAAACCTATAGCACAATTTTTCGGCCAGGAGCCTGCCCAAATTCGATTTTCCGGAAGCCATGTAACCGATCAGGTAGATACGCATGGCAGTAAAAGTATGAAAATTTTTAGTATCTTTGCACCGCTAAAACTGCTATCACCATGAAGGCTGTAAAATTTGCCCTGTTTATTTCGTTTATAGCACTGCTGATTGTATCAGGATGTAAATCCGATGGACTAAACGGACAAGGTGACATTTCTGCTGATCTGGTCAATAATCCCAATTCTGCCAGTGGAACAGTTGATAAAGGTTCACTTCCTGTCATTCAATTTGAAGAAAGTGAACATGACTTCGGGCGGATTATTGAAGGTGAATCTGTATCGTATGACTTCAAATTTAAAAACACAGGAAAGTCTGATCTGATCATTGCAGAAGTAAGCACATCCTGTGGTTGTACGGTTCCCTCCTACCCCAAAACTCCTATTCGTCCGGGCCAGGGCGGTATTGTAAAAGTTGCCTTCAACAGCAATGGGAAACGTGGATTCCAGTCGAAAAATGTTATGGTTGCCTCCAACACACAACCCAATACCACGATGATCAGGATCAAAGCTCAGGTCGTAAATCCCGCTACTGAAAAGTAAAAAGT
>JBAXFM010000085.1:0-17977 GCA_037139855.1 Bacteroidota bacterium | reverse complement strand
GCGTACACAAGGTTTACACGTTCCTCTTTTGTTTGAATGGTTTTTGGCGTAAATTCTGCGGTTTGTGAAATCCAGCTTACAACGCCTTCCATGGTAGCATTGGTTTTTTCATCTTTGTCAATACGGACTTCCACTTTGTCGCCGATTTTTATATGAGGCAGTTGAGCGCCGCTTACATATACCCGAAGTTGCATTTCACGCAGATCGGCAATCTTGTATAACGGCTTTCCAAAGGTAGTTACTTCGTTGTTTTCTGCGAATTTTGTCAGCACCGTCCCTTTTACCGGGTTGACAATGCGGGCGTTTTTAATGGATTCTCTTACCTGGGCAATTTGTTGCTCCGTGCTGCCGATCTGGTCTTCAATGCCCCTGAACTGACTTTTAATAGAGGCAACCTGCTTGTCGATCATATTCAGGCTGGAGGTGATGTCGTCGAGTTGTTTCTGGGTTGCCGCGCCATCTTTGAGCAATTTAATTACCCGGTTTTTCTCTATTAAAATATTTTCACGGTTTTGTTCCTGAACGGCGATTTGTGCAGCCAGATCTTCTTTTCTTGATCCTGTGGCATTTTTTTGTTCAATGATCTGCAATTTTTTCAAATGAAGGTCGGTGGTATCCACAAAACCAATCAACTGGTTCGAATCAAGCAATTGCCCCTCTTCGAGGTTAAAAACCATGATCTTTCCGTTGGCAAGCGATGAAACAGTAACCTCTGTGGCTTCAAAAGAACCATAGGCATCGGGTTTGTCTTTATCGCTGTTGCAGGAAGAGAGCAGCGCCATGCCTGCTAAAATTCCAAGAAAATAATGTTTCACACACATAGGATTCGTTTTTTTACGGTACCTGATCGTCAGGAAAAAACTACAATTTACCAATATTATACAAATAACTGATCTTTGCCTTGATCAACTGGAGTTTATGAATTTCAAGACCCATTCTGGCCTGGGTTTCATCGTTGACACGCAAAATATAGTCGCTGGAAGTAATCACTCCGTTTGTCATTTGGGAGGAGGCCGTTTTTGTAATGCCTGCTCTTAGTGCAACCAGCTCTTCATCTTTGGCAAGCAGTTCGGTAAGTTTGGTTACATCGGTCAGGTTTTTCCGGGTTGTAACCCGCAGATTTTTGTCGAAGGCTTCCTGTTGATTTTTTAAAATATCGCCCTGAATGTCAAAATTCTTTTTCTCATTTTTATTTGCGTTCCAGTTCCAGGGATTCCAGGTAAGTTTAGCGCCGACCATCACCATTGGGGCAATATCGGTTGAGAGGAAATTATAACCTGGTTTGCCAACGCCAAACTGGCCAAATGCCCATAGTTTTGGGTTCCATTTGGTGGTAACCATGTTTTTCATCAGACTAACCCTGTCGCGTTGAATGCCGTACAGTTCAAATTCGATGCGTTTGTTTTCGTAATCCATGCCCGGAATGCTGATAACAGGGGTGGTAAACGCCGATTTTTCATCAAGCGGCAGGGTGATCAGTTCTGAAAGCATCCTGATGCTGGCAATTCGGTCCATGGATAATTCATAAACGTTTTGTTCAAGTTTGATGATCTCCGCCCTGATAAGGTCGGCATTCATTTTGAGCGTTGCCCCATTCATTACAGCCGATTCGACTTCGTGCAACTTCGAGTCAAGCTGCTTACGGGTTTCTTGTAGCAATTTAATATTTGCCTGCGTGAGCAGGATGCTGAAGTAAAATTGGTTTACCTGGTCCTTTAACAGGTAAAGGTTGGCATCCACATTTTTTTTATCGACGGTAAGATTGAATTTCTCCAGTTTTTTCTGATAGTTTGTTATGTTGCCGTCGTAAATGGATTCGCTTACATCAAGCGTAAGCTTATACTGGTCTTTGGGGATGGTGGGACCCTGGAGATGGGGCAGCGGGGGGGGCAACGAGATGACGACCTCTGTGACTTCATTCTGCCAGGAAGCGCTGCCATTGACATTGATCAGGGGGAGGTAGTTTTTATTCAGGTTTTTGGTTCTCAGGTCGCTTGATTTATCGAGTAAGTCGGCCTGCCGGGTGAGCGGATAGGTTTTTTGCAATTGTTGATAACATGCATCAAGGGTGATCGAATCCTGTGCCCATATAGGAACCGAAAAAGTCAATGCCAGGATGATTATGGGCATTCTCAGGGGACTGAACTCAGGTACTATGTTCATTTTTCATAGTTTTTTAATGCATTAAGAATAAATTCCGGAACTACTTTTTTCCTTTCTTCGTAAAATTGATTGAGTTGTACTTCCGAAAAACCGAAGATTGTTTCGATCAACGGTTTTGCAACCACCGGAAAAATGCTAAGGGCCAGTATGTTGATCAAAACGTGGAATGGGTCAACATCCAGGCCCAATTCTTCCCGGGTTTGTTTGCGTATCTGATCCATCAGCCTTTCCGGCGACAGATGATTTTTTAAAAGCATGGCCTTGATCTGTTCCGGTTTTGAGTACAATCCATTCAGAATAAATAAGGGCAGGTAAGAATTTTGCGAAAGAAACGTGATATAATAGCCGATAAAAGTTTCAATTTTGGAAGTGAATGGAAGGTCGGAGAAGAAAATTTCATTCAATTTCCCGATAAGCGAGGAAAATGCATCTTCAAACACAGCCTGAAAAATGTTATCTTTATTCCGATAATAATAATGTACCAGTGATTTGTTAACTCCGGCTTCATCAGCGATCTCCTGCATGCGTGCGCCGTCAAAACCTTTGCAGTGAAAGACCTTTTTTGCGGCTTCAAGGATGCGTTCTTCGGTTGTTGTAATCGGAATTTCCATGTTTAACCAAACAGATTAATCAAACGGTTTAACCAAGTGGTCAAAATTAAGTCAAATTTTTTTACAATTTACATTTTTACAAAAAATAAATTACCTGGGAATTTTAATTTTTTGACCCGGAGTTAACCGGCTGTTATTTTTAAATTTATTGATTGACTTAAGTTGTGAAACAGTTACATCAAACTTAGCAGCAATATCCCACAGGTTGTCTCCGGCCAGGATGGTATAGTAAGTAAATTTCGTGGAGCCGGATGGTGTGGTTTTAGGCTTGGAATTTGGTTCCGGCTTTCCATTTGTTGCGGTGGAGCTGCCGTCGGATACCACTTTTATTTTTTGGCCAACCAGGATTTTCTGTTCAGTCAGGTTATTCCATTTCATCAGCTGGGCGGTTGTGCAATGATATTTTGTTGCGATGGATCCCAGGCTTTCGCCGCTTTTAACCACATGAATTGTTTTGGGAGTTTCTTCGGGTGGGCTGGGTGGGTTGGTTGACTTGGGAGTTACCGGTTCGGCATTGGTGTTTGCAGAAGTCGTTTTAATGGAAGTGTCCTTGGGAAGCGACTGTGGAACATAAGTTGAAGTCACACTGGAGACGGGGTTTTTACTTTTTGAAGTATTGGTATACACCAGGATTTTTTTATTCGGTTTGATGGTGTTTTTCTTCAAACCGTTGAGCGATTTCAGTTCAGACGGCGTCATGTGGAACTTTTTTGCCACAGATGAAACCGTTTCTCCGCTTCTTACCGTGTAAAGTTCAGATTCGCGGTAAGTATCATAAACCAGCTGGGTCATGGCATCACTGGCCAAACCCTCCTTTGTTCTGTAAGTATAAAGCGCGGTTTCATTGTTGATAAAGTTTCCGATATATTTTTTCCGCAAACGCAGTTTATAGGGATTTTCGGGTGTAGCCGGTATCACCTTGTGTTTGAACGAAGGATTTAAAAACATCACTTCATCCATTGGAATGCTCAGCATTTCGGAAATCTGATCAAAGGATAACGGGTTTCGTACCGTCACCGTGTCAACTTCGTAATAGAGTATGCCCGGATCAACCGGATAAATCTTATGTTCATTTGCATAAGTAATCACATAACTTGCAGCAATAAAAGCCGGAACATAGGATGCGGTTTCTTTGGGCAGGTACTTTTTGATAGCCCAAAAATTCTTGACGCCCCCTGAGCGGCGAATGGCCTTGTTCACATTGCCAGCGCCTGAATTGTAGGCCGCAAGGGCCAATGACCAGCTTCCATAAATACTGTACAGATCGGTGAGGTGTTCGCAAGCTGCAATCGTTGATTTGTAAGGGTCGAACCGGTCGTCGACATAGGTACTCACTTTCAGTCCGTAAACTTTTCCGGTGCCATACATGAATTGCCAGAGACCCTTTGCGCCAGCCGGAGAATTGGCAGTCGGGTTGAGGGCCGATTCAATCACAGCGAGGTATTTGAGTTCCAGCGGCATGTTGAATTTATCAAGTTGCTCTTCAAAAAGCGGGAAATATATTTGCGAAAGTCCCAGGATACGGGCAGTGAGTTTACGTTTTCTGACTCCATAGAGTTCGATAAATTTTTTAACCTCTCCATTATAAACAAATTCAAAAGGCGACTGGTCGTTCATCTGTGCAATCCGTTCACGATAAACAGAATCAGAAAAGGTGGGAATGTCATTGTCTGAATAGGTACTCCAGTTCTGGTATTGGTTGGCATTCGGGAATTTGGTGTCTTCAAAAATCTTAAGGTTGGCAAGGCTGTCGAGCATCACGACGACCTGATCATCTTCGATCAAACGTTGATTTCTCATCACGGTATCAGGCCGGATCGGATTTTGTGCCACAAGACACAAAGGGAATAATAATAAGGAAAGGATGGTAGCCGGAAGGTTTTTCAATACCATGAAGATAACGATTTGTTCAATAAGGGTTTATAGATTAACTGCAAAAGTAGGCTTTTATTTTAAAAGTTTTCAACATGGATGGTTACCTCGGTATGGTCAAAGGCTTTTTTGATGTCTTCTTCGATCAAATCACAAATTTCATGGGCCTCCCTGACGGTCTTTTCAGGGTCTAAGTTTAGATGAAAATCAACATATTTATAATTTCCGGCTTTTCGTGTCCGGAGGTCGTGAAAACTCATTTCACCGGTACAACGGTGTTGGATGATCGCCGATATTTTTGAAACATCCCCTGCAGGTAAAGCAAGATCAAGCAGTGGTGCATAGGCCTTGGAAAAAAGTTCGTACGATTCCTTTAAAATCAGCATGGCCACCAGAATGGCCACGATCGGATCAAGCAGCGGTATTTTACTGATCCACATGAGTAAAAGTCCGGTGGCTACGCCAATGGAGGTATAAACATCGGTTTTCAGATGAAGTGCATCGGCTTCAAGGGCAACAGAATCGGTTTCTTTGGCCACGCGGTACAATCGCCGGGAAACAAATATATTTACGAGCGCGGAAATAATCATCACAGCGAATCCCAAACCAATTTTTTCGACAGGTTCCGGATGCATGATTTTTTTAACGGCTTCAAAAATGATCCAGAATGCAGCAATAAAAATGAGCAGGGCTTCAACCACCCCGGAAATATTTTCAAATTTTCCATGGCCATAGGGGTGACGCTCATCAGCGGGAGTATCGGATATCCTTACGGAAAAAAAGGCTACAAGCGATGCAAGCAGGTCCATGAATGAGTGAATGGCCTCTGAAATAATACTGACCGAGCCGGAAATCAGCCCGATAATTAATTTCATGACGATGAGGATGCTGTTCGATAAAATGGAAAGACTGGCAACCCGAATCTTTTTGTTCATTCGTTCAAATTTCAGCAAATTTAATGATTTTGAAAGAACAGCGAAAGTGTTAATTTTGTAAACATAATCTTTTTAGTATGAGACAGATTTTACAGATTCTGATTCTGGTTATGCTGATAGCCACAAGTGCCATTGCACAGGAAAATTCCCGGATACCCCGGCCGGCCCTTCAACATGAAATGACCCCGGATGAATTGTTGCGAAAAAGCGAAATCGGCAGAGGTTTTGTTGAAACTGATCCTCCTTTCGCCCCGATCAGGAATGTTGCCGAGTTTGACCGGATGCAGGGCGCCCTGGTACGGTATCCGTTTGGCATTCCGATATCTCTCATCAAGGAGATGGCCATTGATGTAACCGTTACAACAATCGTTGCTTCCACCGCACAGCAAAACACAGTGATCAGCCAGTATGTAGCCAATGGGGTGGATACAAGCCACTGCAATTTTCTCATTGCGCCCTCCGACAGCTACTGGACCCGTGATTATGGACCCTGGTTTGAGTCGGACAGTTCTGATCAGATTGGCATTGTCGACTTTCCTTACAACCGTCCCCGCCCCAACGATGATGAAATTCCCAAGAAGGTGGCCGCCATGCTCGGAATCCCCTGGTATGGGATGAATGTGATTTCGACCGGAGGGGATTACATGACCGACGGATTTGGGATATC
This sequence comes from Bacteroidota bacterium, assembly GCA_037139855.1. GTDB lineage: Bacteria > Bacteroidota > Bacteroidia > Bacteroidales > FEN-979 > CAIVAT01. The sequence continues at coordinate 11,729 of JBAXFM010000085.1, read as the reverse complement.
AGCTTCTACCGACCTGGTGTGGGTGGAGAATCCGTCCCTGACGCATGCCCAGATTGCCCAAAAAATGAGTGACTATCTCGGCATCTCAAATTACCAGGTTGTTCCCGATCCGAACATTTCAACCACCATCGATCACATAGATTGCTGGGGAAAATTTCTTGCACCTGATAAAATTCTGATCAGGAAGGTTTTAACATCCGATCCTGAATATACTGCCCTGGAGTCGGCGGCAACATACTGGGGTTCACAAATTTGTTCATTTGGCTATAACTATAAAGTGTACCGGGTGATGACCCCGCAGGACCAGCCTTATTCCAATTCGGTAATCCTGAACAACAAAGTGCTTGTCCCGTTTATGAATTCGTCATGGGACGACAGCGCCAAAGCCGTGTATGAAGCTGCCATGCCCGGCTACCAGGTTATTGGATTTATCGGAAACCCCTCTACTCCATGGATTTCAACGGATGCCCTTCATTGCCGGGTGATGGGCATTGCCGATATTGGTTTGCTGCATATCAAACATATTCCCATCAACGGCAATCAGCCTTGTGAATACGATTATATTGTGAATGCTGAAATTATTGCCAGCAGTCACCAGCCCGTCACCAGCGACTCAGCCCTCATTCACTACCAGGTTAACGGAGGATTATATCATACAGCGCTGATGATTCATTCAACCGGCAACCACTACAGTGGCGTCATCCCCAAACAGGCAGCCGGAAGTGTTATAAAATATTATCTGACCGCTGCCGATCAGTCGGGACGACATGCATCAGCCCCACTCATCGGCGCCGCCGACCCGTACACTTTTCATACGATTTATACCAATTTGACTCCTGTCCCTGATACCGTTTGGGTTAACACAATCAGTGAAGGCAGACAAATTATTCAGCTGCATAATTTTATGGCAAGCGCGATCTCGCTGAATGCGGTTCAGCAATTCGGCACTTCGATTCCATGGTGGGTCGACTCGATGTCGGTGGCAGTTTTGCCTCATCTGGTCAACCCAGGCGATAGCTTTGCCGTCAGGATCACCATGGCGTTCCCTTTAAGTTTGAATCCTGTGATTGAGTATGCGATTGACAGCATGAGGGTTACGACCGATGCAGGCAGTTTTCATGTGATAATCATGGTCAACAAGGCATTACTGACATCTATCAATGAACCTGTCAGGCATGTTGAAATCGGAAACAATTATCCCAATCCGTTCAGCACGGTAACCACCATTCCACTGGAGATAAACCAGCGAAGTTCAATCTCTATTGAGATACTGGATATTCGGGGAGCCAAAGTCAAAACCCTGGTTTCACAGGTATTTGAACCCGGAACCATCACCATTCAATGGGACGGAACCGATTACCATGGAAACAAACTTCCTTCGGGAATATACCTTTACCGGCTAATAACCGAAAGCAATATCCAAACAAAGCGATTGATCTTCATTAAAGACTAACCACTCAAAAGGACTTTTGATACTGCCTCTTGGGGTGGGGCTGTTTGCTCTATCTCTCCGGCCTCATCTGCGGGAAAAACAGCACATCCTGAATGGAGGCCGAATTGGTCATGATCATGGTCAAACGGTCAATTCCGATGCCAAGTCCGGCGGTGGGAGGCATCCCGAATTCGAGCGCCCTCAGGAAATCTTCATCGAGCACCATGGATTCATCATCGCCGCGTTTTCCCAGTTCAAGCTGCGATTCAAACCGTTCGCGCTGATCAATGGGATCATTTAACTCAGAAAAGGAGTTGCAGAGTTCTTTTCCGTTGCAGATTGCTTCAAAACGTTCGACCAGTCCCTCTTTGCTGCGGTGCTTTTTGGCTAACGGCGACATTTCCACAGGATAATCGGTGATGAAGGTTGGCTGAATCAGGAATGGTTCGCATTTTTCACCAAAGATCTGGTCGATGATCTTCCCCTTGGCCATGGTGCGGTCGATGGGAACCTCAAGTTCTTTGGCAATGGCGCCGAGTTCTTCCTCCGACATGCCGTCAATGTTGATTCCCGTGAAATGATGGATGGCTTCATACATCGTAAACCGTTTCCAGGGGCGTTTGAAATCAATCAGGTTTTCGCCTACCTGAACCTGGGTGGTGCCATGCAGGTCCATGGCGATCTTTTCTACCATTTCCTCCACAAGATCCATCATCCATTCATAATCTTTGTAGGCAACATATAGCTCCATCTGGGTGAATTCCGGATTGTGGAAGCGGTCCATGCCTTCGTTGCGGAAATCTTTCGAAAATTCATATACCCCGTCATATCCGCCAACGATGAGCCGTTTCAAATATAACTCATTGGCAATCCTGAGATATAAGGTCATATCCAGGGTGTTGTGAAAGGTTTTAAAAGGCCTGGCCGCAGCTCCCCCATAAAGGGGTTGTAAGATGGGTGTTTCCACCTCCAGATACGACTTTGCATTCAGATAATTACGCATCGAATTCAGGAGAATATTGCGCTTGACAAAGACTTCGCGAACCTCAGGATTCACGATCATGTCGACATACCGCTGCCGGTATCTTTGTTCGGGATCGGTGTATGCGTCAAAGACCTCATCTTCCTTTTCCTTCACGATGGGCAGCGGGCGCAGGGATTTACTCAGCAGTTTCAATGATTGAACATGGATGGTTATTTCACCCATCTGGGTGACGAAAACAAAACCGGTAATCCCGATGATGTCGCCGATATCGAGCAGTTTTTTAAAAACGGTATTGTAGAGGGTTTTATCCTCGCCAGGGCAAATGTCGTCGCGTTTTACATAAAGTTGAATCCGTCCGCTTTCATCCTGAAGTTCCACAAAGGAAGCCGCTCCCATGATGCGTCGGCTCATGATGCGTCCGGCGATACTGGCCTGCTGGTAAAGGGTGTTGTCGGCTGGAAAGTTTTTCTTTATTTCGGTGGCTTTCACATTGACCTCGAAAGTTTCCGGTGGATAGGGGTTGATGCCAAGCCTGATCAACTCACTCAATGAATTTCTGCGTATGGTTTCCTGTTCGGTAAATCCTGTCGTCATGTTGCCAAATTTTCGGCAAAGATACAGATTTAGGCCAAAACATCATGCAGGATGTGATGCGACTGCACGCCCCTGAACCCGGGCAGATGCAACTGGTAATAAACCAGAATCGTTTCTAATAGTTGGTTCCGGATTTCCGATGACATACCCGCAGAGACGTTGCACGATGTAGAGACGTTGCATGCAACGTCTCTACCATGACCACGACCACCACCACCATCGCAGGTCGCGATCAAATTATGAAACAACAGGCTGTTCGCAGGATCAAGATAATGCGGATGGCCGGGGACAGATGCCTGAAAAAGGCCTTCCCGCATATTGAATACCGGAAACCGGGAAGAATGATTGTCCTGCGGAAAGATCCCAAGATGATGCATGAGTTGAAGCGCGAAAAGAATGTGGAAAAAGGAGACACTTTCATCCGTTTCATCGAGCTGCAGGCAAATCTGCCAGAGAAATCCGAACAGGTCGGGATTGGCCTCTTCTTCACGGATGGCTTTATAAACAAGCTCATTGATAAAAAGTGTTACCGAACTTTTTCGGATATCAAAAGGGATCGTTTTATACGGATGGGCCAGGTGAACTTCTTTTACCGACTGCAGTGACTGTTTTTCTTTGTGATAAACCACCAGATCAAGCAGGGTCATTGACTGAAACAGACCTGGTTTGATTTTCGATTTGGCATTTCGGATCCCCTTGAATAAATAGGACTGCAATCCGAAAAGTTCGGTGTAAATTTTAACGATTATACTGGTTTCTGAGTATTTGAGTGAATGAAAAACGATGCCTTTGGTCGAATGAAGCATCAGTTGATGATGAGAATCTTGGTAACAACCTTTTCCGATCCGGTGTCGTTGGAAGCATACACAAGATAAACACCACAGCGGGCTTTTTTCCCGTCGAAATTCTTTCCATCCCATACAGCCTGTCCACCTTCGGCCCGTGTTGAATAAACAACGGTTCCGTTGATATCGGTTATTCTGACCTGGGCATTGCTAACCAGTCCTTTCACGGCGATGTAACCTTCGAAATCTTCTTTGACGGGGTTTGGGAATGCATATACATCCTCATTGGTGTCGCCGCCGGGTGTTGCTGAAGCACGAAAAGAGACAACTCCCTTGTCGGTGGCGAAGAAAACATCCCCGTCCTTATTCAGCGCAATGCAGGTAATGCGGTCGGAGAACAATGGACTGTTTTCTGCGGTAAAATGATAAATCTGTTTTGTCCCGTCTTCCGAAAACAGGAATACCCCGCCACGGTCGGTACCGATCCATTTTTGATTGGCACCATCTACAGCGATGGAGGTGACGGTTTCACTTTCAAGCAGGTATTGTACGTTAAGACCTTGTGTAACCAGAATCCGCTGGGCATCGAAATTATATCCGCTGAAAACATTTTCGGGGGAGTAAAATACGGCAACCCCTTTTTCGGTTCCAATCCATATCTCTCCTTTTAGATCTTCTGCCATCGTCAACACGGTAGTACCGGGGATATTGCCATTGCCCACGGTAGAATTTAACAGTCTTGACTGGTCATCATTGGGATCAGTGGTGTTGTTATCGTCAAACACCATAATCGAATTGGGATTCATATTTCCATAGCGCATCTGGATCCATTTCTGGCCATGCTTATCTACGAGAATCTGTCCCAGATCGTTTTCATTTACAATTGGTATGTTGAATCCGGTCCACGTATCTCCCTTTTTCATCGAGAGGCAGTTGTTGTTGTGCGAGGTAACCACCCAAAGATAGCCCTTTGAGTCAAATGTAGCGCCTCCTACACGGATATCAGCGGTATCGGAGGCAGAATGATTGCGGAGTGTGCTGTTGCCGTATGTAAACCGTCTGATGGCTGAATCGTTGTATAATTCCAGTAATCCTGTTCCATATGTTCCGGCAAAAACATGTTTCGGGTCGTTCGGATCAATGGCAATGGTAACAATGTCATGGGTTTGCGACAATAATGGGTTGGTGTATCCCGAAAGATTTTTCCAGTCGGTGTTGTTGAAATGATAAATCTGTGGTGCGGTGTAAATGGGAATGAAGGAGGCATCTCTTCCACCGGGCGCGATATACAGGTTGTTCCCATTGCTTGACATGCTAAAGGCCAATGCAGTTAACGGACCACTGAGTTTCACAGGGTTTATCGTATAGGTTGACGGATCGTAGCTCAACAATCCGGAATAGGTATCACCCACCCAAAAAAACCCATCTCTGTCGGCAATGGCCACCTGCGGGTATGAAGAGCCGGGGACCGTGGTAAAAAGATCAAAAGAGGTGTTGAAGGTTTTTACAAAATAGTTGTAGGCAACACACAGGTATTTGTCATTCGACCAGAGATGCATCACCGGACTGTATTCTTCGCGTTGCCACTTTTCCCATGCTCCGTTGCCATAAGAATAGATTGTATCGGTTGGAACCGATGATACTTTTTTATTGACAAAGACCTTCCCTGAAAAGAAGGTAATGGTATTATAGGTCGCAGTTGAATCTATCCGGGGATCTTTGTGCCATGATGCAAAATTGGCCAGGTTGGGGTCACTAACCCAGGCTTTGTAAATTCCTTTTTCTGTAGCGGCAAACAGGGTGTCCTGCTGATTTTTCGTCATGGCAAGCACATTAAGCTGGCTTCCGTCTTTCCCGATGTAATAGGTGTCGCGGATTTCCTCCTTGCTGATGTCAAGCACAACGATGCCAAATCCACACGACAGGTATGCATCTTTACCGATAAAGAATATATCGTTGATCGTTTTATTCCCAAGAATGGGTTTGCGTTTAATATCTGAGATGTTGATGATGGTATTGTTCTTGATCAGGTCGATGTTGGCATTGCTATAAGCAATCACAAGGGTTTGGTACTCTTTGCTGTAATTGATGCTGCTGATACCGATGTCGGATAACCCCGAAATTTTGGTAATTCTTACAACGCTGTTGTCATCTTTGTCAAAGTAAAATACAGCATAGGGAGTGGAGGCATAAATTCTGGTACCTGCATCGGTGAGGGAATTGACAAGTGTATAAGGAAGTTCATCGCGCCAATGACCAATGGGCACCTGCTGCGAAAAAATCGTTGTTGATCCTGTAAATAATAAAAGGCAAGTGAGAAGGTATTGAAAGAGTTTCATGAATACCGGTTTTATGAAATGAAGAATGGGAATATTCAAAGTAACTGATTTTTTAAGGTTTTATTGCAGTAACCGGGTAGAAAAGAGGTTTGTAAAGCAGCAATCCGGTTTTCAAACGATCATACCGGCAGCAACCGTTTCATTGGTAGCTTCATCAATGAGGATCAGGCTGCCAGTGATGCGGTTTGTCGTGTAAGGGTCGAAGAACAAAGGTTTGGTGGTACGCAGCCGGATGAGGGCAATGTCATTCATTCTGACGGTTTTATTTTCAGCGACTTTTTCCAGGGTGCTGATATTCAGAACATAGTCGACCTCCTGAATAATACACCGTGCATCTTTGGTTGTATGTTTGATGGCATATTTCCCATTTATTTGCAAGGGTTTCTGATTCATCCAGCAAATCATGGCAGATATTTCGCAGCTTTCGCGGGGAACATCTCCGGCCCCGGCAATCATGTCGCCCCTGCTTAAATCAACATCATCTTTCAGGGTAAGGGTTACCGACATCGGCGGGTGTGCTTCTGAAAGCGGGCCCGACAGCGTATCAATCGAGGTGATCTCACTTTCGATTCCGGATGGGAGGACAACAATTTTATCGCCAGGATGAAAAAAGCCACCGGCTACCCTTCCTGCGTAACCCCTGTAATCGTGGAATTCATCCGATTCGGGCCGGATAACGTACTGCACCGGAAACCGTGGATGTTTAAGGTCATGGTCCTGGCTGATGGGAATGGTTTCAAGGTGGTGCAACAGGGTTCCGTCAGCGTACCAGGGCATGTTTTCGGAAGGTTTTACTACGTTGTCACCTTTGAGCGCGCTGATCGGGATAAAGCGCATGTCCTGTCCGGGAAAAATCTGTGATGCAAAAGCCTGAAAATCATTTTTGATCGAAGTATAAATCTCTTCCCTGAAATCCATCAGGTCCATTTTATTAATACAAACAATGATATGGGGTATTCCAAGGAGGGAGGCAATAAATGCGTGCCGGTGTGTTTGTTCGATTACACCATTTCTTGCATCAATAAGCACAATAGCGGCATTGGCGGTAGACGCGCCGGTAACCATATTCCGGGTATATTGAATGTGCCCGGGTGTATCGGCAATAATAAATTTACGCTGTGGCGTGGCAAAATACCGGTAAGCCACATCGATGGTGATTCCCTGTTCCCGTTCGGCACGAAGGCCATCGGTAAACAGCGCCAGATTGAGATGTTCACTGCCTTTTTGAACACTGGCCCGACGCACAGCATCAAGCTGGTCCTCAAAAATAGATTTGCTATCGTATAAGAGCCGCCCTATCAGCGTACTTTTCCCATCGTCAACACTGCCCGCAGTGGTAAACCGCAGCAGTTCCATGCCAAGATAGGCTTTTGAAGAAAAAGTCCGTTCCATTAAAAATACCCCTCTTTTTTCCGGTCTTCCATGGCTGCTTCAGACCGTTTGTCGTCGTATCGTCCACCGCGTTCGGTAACACGGGTGGCTGCAATTTCCTGGATAATATCTTCAACGGTGTCGGCTGATGATAAAGTCAACCCTGTGCAGGAGATATCGCCCACAGTGCGGCAGCGAACTCTCCGGTATTCAACCTTTTCAGAAGGTTTCATCTCCATGAAAGTGGCGGCTGCCAGCCAAACGCCATCACGGTAAAACACATCACGTTCATGGGTAAAATAGATGCTGGGCAGGTCAATATTTTCTGCCAGAATATATTGCCACACATCCATTTCAGTCCAGTTGCTGATCGGAAAAACCCTGAAATGCTCCCCAAGCCTTTTTTTCCCGTTGAACATATACCATAATTCGGGCCGCTGGTTTTTCGGGTCCCACTGCCCGAATTCATCACGATGGGAAAAGAATCGTTCTTTCGCCCGGGCCTTTTCTTCATCACGCCTGGCGCCTCCGATGGCTGCATCGAATTTGTGTGCTTCAATGGTGTCGAGTAAAGTTACTGTTTGCAGTACATTCCGGCTGGCATTGATTCCTTTTTCTTCAACAGCCCTTCCCTTATCAATTGACTCCTGCACCGAACCCACGAGCAGCCTCGCATTTACCTTTTGGGCCAGGCGATCCCTGAATTCAAGGGTTTCAGTAAAATTATGGCCGGTATCAATGTGCAATAATGGAAAAGGAATATTTGCCGGGTAAAAGGCCTTGCGGGAAAGATGTACCAGCACAATGGAATCTTTTCCACCGGAAAAGAGAAGAACAGGACGTTCAAACTGGGCAGCCACTTCACGCAACACATAGATTGCTTCAGCCTCCAGCTCTTTCAGGTGAGTCAATTGATAATTACCCATTGCGCTTGTCTCTCTTATGATTTGCCAAATATCCGCTGAAGCAATGACTTGTTTTTGTTTGAGGATTCTTTATCATCTGAGTAATATCCGTAACCATACCCATATCCGTAACCTGATCCGTAGCCATATCCGTAGCCATACCCGTAGCCATATCCGTAACCGTAAGAACTGCCTGTAAGTTTTACGTCGTTGATCAGAATGGCCAGGTTTTTAATATTCCTGTTTTCCATGTCGTGGATAATTGACCCGAATATTTTTTTATGGGTAAATCCCTGACGAACCAGGAACAGGTTGGCGTCAGCATGTTTCATCAGGAGAAATGCATCTGTGACTAAACCTACCGGTGGGGTATCGATGATGATATAGTCGTATATTTCTTTGAGGCGTGCGAACATTTCTGAACATTTATCAGAAGCAATTAATTCAGCCGGATTAGGGGGAATCGGTCCGGCCATGATGATGTCGAGATTGGGAATTCCTGATGGCTGAATGATATCCTCCAGTTTGCTTTTGTTGATCATGAATGAACTTATGCCATCGGCATTCGTCAGCCCGAAGTCCTGGAAAATTTTTGGCTTACGTAAGTCAAATCCCATTAAAAGCGTTTTTTTCCCATACAGGGCAAAAATTGAAGCCAGGTTGATGGAAATATAGGTTTTGCCTGCATTAACCATGTCGGCGGTAACCAGGATCGTTTGTTTCTCTTGTCCTTTGAGCAGATAGTTGATGTTGGTTCTTACAGACCGGAATGATTCGGCAATGGTCGATTTCGGCGAATCAATCACAACCACGGTGCTTGTTTTATCGCTGTGAATGACGTGACCGACAATGGGAAGTTTTGTGAGCCTCTCAACATCCTCCCGTTCCATCACTTTGTCATTGAAATAGTCTTTGCCAAGAATATATATGATGGGAACCAGAATCCCGAGAATTAAAGCGATGACGTAATTAAGGGTTTTTTTGGGAAATACCGGCGATAGCCCAAGACTGGAAGCAGCATCAACGACTTCGTTATCTGAAAGGTTTGCCGCCAATGAGATTTGCGCTTCGGAACGTTTTTGCAGCAGATAGGTGTAAATGGCGTCGGTAAGTTTGAACTTCCGCTCAATACCAAATAAAACACGCTGTGTTTCAGGAAGATTGCTGATGCGTGCATTGATCAGAGAGACCCGTTCATTAACTTCCTGTAAGGCAATATCATTGGAATTGATAGCGCTTTTTACATTTTCATATAAAGCATTTTTGGTTGTTGCTATCTGCAAATCAATCGCCATAAGGCTTGGGTTTTTTGACTTGGAAAACTGCGATGTTTCCGTGCGCTTCATATACAGCGTGGTCAACTGCATGGTCAGATCATTCAACACGGTGTTTTCAATGCCCATGGACGCAGGAACAATGAGTTCATCAAACTTCTGGTTCTTCTCGATATACTCTTTCATGTTCTGAAGGTATTTCGATTTCACCAGGAGAATTGCTTTTTCATCCTGCAGTTGCATCATTTTTTCAAAAACCTGTTTGGCTTCATCATTCAGGTTCATGATCTCCTTGTTGGTTCTGAAAAGCATCAGAGCCTTTTCAGAAGCATTCAGCGAATCAGTGATCCCTCTTAACTCATTGTCAATAAAAGATATGGTACGAGATGCTACAACGTTTTTCTTTTCAAGTCCCTTTGCCAGGTACTCCTTGGTGAGGGTATTTAAAAAATCGGCCAGCTTATCAACATTGCCACCCTTAAGTTTGATTTCAACAATGGAGGCTTCTTTGTTTATAGGTTCAAGGGTAAATGATTTGAAATCAGAAACAAGCGCATCATAATTTTTAAAAATAAAAGAATAGGCCCTTTTCAAATCAGTGAGTTCATCAAATTTATCACTCAGTACCACTTTAAATTTAAAATTCTTTGTCTGGACTTCCTCTCCGAATGAAAAAGTTTGATCAAAGGCTATGTTGGCCTTGCGGTTCTCAACCATTTTCCGGGTAGAGAAATTGAAAAATTTTATAGCTTCATTATTGGTTTCCAGACTAAATTTGTCTTTTGACAACAGTTTGATGTTAAAATACATATTCACAGGCTGCGGGAAAGTGGTATCCATAATTACTTTGAATGGGCTGTCGAGGTATAGCTCCTTTGAAACAAAATTATCTTCTGTAAAGTAAGAAACCTCAAAACCGATTTTTGTGACCGTGCGGTAGGTAAGTGTATAGGAAGACAAAATGCCGATTTCGTTCTGCAGGTTCTGCATGTTGTTGAACAATCCCATGCCCAGTAAATCCTGGGGGTTTATTTTGTTTTCAGATTTGTCTTTGACAAGCACGGTTGTCTTTACCTCAAAAACCTCCTTCGTATATTTGTTGAAGATAAAGGCGACAATGAGGGCGATGAAAATGGTCACAGCAAAGAAATACCAGTAACGGTAAAATTTATAAAGTATGATTTTATAATCAACAGATTGTTGCTGCTGCTGGAAACCCTGGATATTCTCGTTCACGGAAATTTTTATTATTTAAAGTAATTAATCAACAATAGCGCCATTGAAATGGAAGAGAATACCATCGCCCATGGGAAAACAGATCCCAGGCCCCAGCGCTTGTAACCAAGTGGTGCAACATAGACAATGTCATTGGGTTGCAGGTAATAAAATTTAGATTTGAGGATCTGATCGCTGGTCAGGTCGATGTAATGAACCTGTGATCCTCCCACCACCTGGCGGATGAGTGCAACTTTGGTACGATTGGCAAATTCGGTAAGGTCGCCTGCCAGTGCAAGCGCTTCAAACAGGTTCAGGTCGTCTTTATAGATGGTGAATTCGCCGGGTTTACTCACCTCCCCGAGCATCGTTACCCTGAAATTGACCATTTTCACCACCACGGTGACCTCTTTCAGGTATTCACCGATCATTTTCTCCAGGATCACCTTGACCTGGTCAACGTTAAGGCCCTGCACAAATATCTTCCCGATGATTGGAAAATCCATATACCCTTCGGAATCTACGCTGTAGCCGTTCAGGTATATTGAAGCATCGTTGGCAAAATCGTTGTAGGAATTACTTCCTGATTGCCGGTTAAAAAAAAGATACGCTTTTTCGTCGAGGGCAAATACACGGATATACAGATAATCTTTAATCTGTATCTTGTAATCAATGTTGCGCTTGTTCAGCAGGATGGATGTTGTATCCTTTGCCTGCATTTTTTGAAGATATTTTATTTTTTTCTGTGGTACGCAGGAAGCCATCAACACTGCAATTAACAGATAAATCATGGCAGGGTTGGTAACTTGCGTAAGAAGCTTTCTCATAT
>JBAXFM010000084.1:0-18312 GCA_037139855.1 Bacteroidota bacterium | reverse complement strand
AACAGGTTCAATCGCTTCTGGCAAACCTGGTGCCCAGGGCTCAGGACTCCCTGATGAATGCAACCGTCATCAGGGCAATTCCACTGACGCTTCAAACAAAGCTTGTAAAAGCCAGGATGTATTCTTTTGAGCTCAGGTCCCACCTGGAAGCTAAATCACTGGAAACGAAAAACAGCAGGGAGCACTATGATGTCATCATGCATGAAATTTCCGGGGTAAACAACCGGCTTGCCAGCATGAACACGGCATCATCCATGGTTTTACTGGATAATGAACTCGGAGCAATTGAAAGCAGAATCGTACCACTTACCCAGCAAACGCCCTATACGCTTTTAATGATGCGTGTGGTTGAAATCGGATTGCCCCTGCTGTTGAGCATCTTCTCGATCTTCTTTGTGATGAAGTACTCACTGACTGAGAAACGAAGCCACGAGATTAAAGATTTGCTCAGGCAAAGAAACGTGATAAGTGACAAATGACAAATGACAAATGAAATTCAATATTAAAGAGGATAGTTTTTATCTTGACGACAAGAAAGTTTTTCTCAATTCAGGCGAGATCCATTATTTCAGGATTAAGCGGGAACTGTGGGACAAGCATCTGGATGCAGCCAAAGAGGCCGGTTTAACGACTGTCAGCACCTATGTTCCGTGGGCCTGGCACGAATCGGAGGAGGGTGTTTTTGATTTTGATGGGTCATCTTGTCCGGAATGCGATCTGAAGGGTTGGCTTCAGCGGTGCCAGGCTCGTGGATTTACATGTATCCTGAAACCAGGTCCGTTTATTCTGGCAGAATACAGGGGAGCCGGACTGCCCGACTGGTTCATGGAGCAATTTGGTGATGAGGTAAAGATGCGTAACAGCAAAGGGGGCAAAGTTCAAAGCGACGGAGTCAGCCTGTTTAATCAGAATTATCTGGAAAAGGTTGCCTTGTGGTATAACCAGATCATGCCGTTTATCAGCGAACGCCAGATTTCGGCTGGTGGTCCGGTAATCATGATGCAAATTTGCAATGAAATAGGCGTATTCTCATGGCTGGCAAAACAAGGAGACTATGGTGGGGCAGTGAAGGACCGTTACATTTCATACTTGTCAAATAAGTTCACCGGTGTTGACGAAGTGAATAGCTTATGGGGAACTACTTATCAGGACTTTGCCCAGGTTGAACTTCCTCCCGATGGCAAGATTGCCTACGCGTCAAAGGGTGATCGCAGCCGTGATTTTGACTGGCACTGTTTCTGGAGAACCTACTACGGCGACTATTTGAGAATGCTGAGCGGCATGGCCAGGGACCGGGGAATCACTGTCCCGCTGTTTCATAATCTGCCCGGCTGGATCTATGGAAACGGCTACGAATTTCCAGTCAATATCACCATGTATGAGGATTTATTTGAAGACAGGAGTGAGATCATGTTTGGCGTGGATCATATCCCGGAATTCATGTCATATCGCAATTTGCATGACGATCGTATCATCAATGATGTCACTTTTGCCATGCAGGGAAACAAACCCTTGTTTGCAGCTGAATTCCAGAGCGGTTCCCGAGAGTATCATGTGGTAACCAATCCAAGGGAAATGGAACTCTTCTACAAAGCAAGCGTTGCCAACGGGCTCACCGGATGGAATTACTACATGTTCTCCCAGGGGCGAAACCCAAGCCGAAAAGGCTATTCCGGAGAAACATTTTACTGGTTTAACCCGCTTACCGCAGAAGGGGAACGCACCAGCGCCTTCGCATTGGTTCAGCGGATGAGCAAAATGATTAAAACCTCTGAACCTCTTATTGTTAATGCCAAACGGAAAGCCGAAGTTTGTGTGCTTTTCTATCCTCCCTATTATATGACCGAACTCGAAAGACCTGTTGACGGAGCGTGTGAACTTCAATTCACGGCATCTGCCATCCGCAGGCCGGCGTATTTCGATGGTTTGCTCAAGGCACTCCTGGTCCTTAATGTTGATTATGATATGATCGACCTGAGCAAAGCTTCTGCAGATACTTTGGGAAACTACCGGCAGGTGTGGGCCTTTTGTACAGATGAAATGAATGCCAGGGATCAGCAAACAATTGTTGATTATACCATGGCGGGTGGTAACAGTGTTATTTTTCCATACCTGCCCGATCGGGAGATGTCGCAGAAACCCTGCACCATTATTCGCGATGCGCTTGGTGTCTCACCGGCAGGAATTGAAACCATCGATTCTCCCCTGATTGATGTGTATGACCTGAAAGACATCAAATGTGCCAATCCGCTGATCATCTATTCGGAAGAATCGCTTGCAAACACAGAAGTTTTTGCCAGAACGATTCATGGAACTCCTTGTGGATTCAACAAGATCATCGGCAATGGCTCACTTACTCACCTGGGAACCTGGATCGGATTTGATACGGAAGGACAATTGCCGGTATATGAAACAATCATGAAGCGATCAGGGGCAAAACTTCGGCAGGCATCGTCTGAAAATGGTTTTATTGCGGTTAAAGAACGTTTCACAAATGATAACTCCGGAGTCCTTTTTATTGGGAATTACTACAATGAAGATCAACCCGGCAAGGTTACGTATACCCATCCTGAAGGTGGCGAAGTCATCGCAATTCCTTATACGCAGGATTCAATGTTATGGCCGGCGTTATACGGTGTTTTGACTCCCATTTGCCTTCCTGTTGCCGATGGAATAAATATTTTGCACAGTACTTCCGATATTCTCGCCATTAAAGACAAAAATGGTCAGATTCAGATTACCCTGTATGGTGATCGTGATCTGCTTGGGGAGAGTATTTTTGAAGGCGCGAATGCACACCGCATCCAATCTGCAACAATACAAGGTGATGCCGTTAGAATGGTTTGCGATGAAAAGCGGGTGGCATTCAATTACAATCATAAACACAAAGCGGAAGTAATCCTGCAAATTAATTTAACCATCGAATAAATTAAAACAGAAAGAAAAAAGATAATTATTCTCTTTTTCTCTGTGGTTCTCCGCGGTTCTCCGTGATCTCTGTGTAATATTTTAACACCGAGTTACACAGAGAAGTCACCGAGTTACACGGAGAGTTAATAAAATATTTTCAATCTCAGTCGATTATAAAACCACTTGATCATGTTTTCGAATAAAAAAACAACTCTGAGAAATCCCCATGGGCTTTCCGTTGAATTCCTCGGAAATGGCTCAATCAGAAGCATCGAAGCCGACCCGATCAGGATAAGTCTCAAAGTGGCGACACCATTCTCGAAATCAGGAGCAAACGTATACCTGCGAAAAAGAACAACTCCTTTTGAATACAAAGCGCTGTCAGGTCCCGAAAGCAATAGTCGGTTTACCATCAGTGATGGAGCGTATATAACTTCCGGCAGTTGGGAAGGTCTTAAATATTCATGTGTGCTTCAACTTTCAAAAACAAGTTTGAGCTGGCAGTGGCGCATTGAAATAAACAATACCTCTGACAATGATGTTGAACTTGATTTGATTTATGTGCAGGATGTCGGTTTGAAGCCCATTTCCGATGGGCTGGTCAATGAATATTATGTAAGCCAGTATCTTGAACGACGTATTCTGGAATCTAAAAACCATGGTTCGGTCATTTGCTGCCGGCAAAACATGAAAGAATCAGTTGGTAATCCCTGGTTAATGCTGGCTTGTAAGGGTACAGCGGCGTCGGCAAGCGTTGATGGAATGCAGTTTTATGGTTCAGCATTCAGGGAAACCAATATCGCGGAAGGCTTGCTGGCCCATACCCTTGGAGGCGAATATTCGGGTGAATCTTCCATCGTAGCCTTGCAGGAGAAACAATTTCATCTGGCTGTCGGCGATCATCATCAAAGTGTTTTCGTGGCAACCTATTTACCCGATCATCCCAAGGCAACATCGGAGGATGATATGAATCAACTGGATCACCTCTTCCTTGAATTCGGAGATGAAGTTTCAACTAAAAATGAGCATGAGTTTTTCATTCCCGATACAAACATTTTCAACACATCCGTTTTATTGCCTGTTGATGATTTGAATGAGGAGGAGCTTGCCCGTTTTTTTGGGAATAACTGGCGTCATCTTGAAGAAGAAAATGGCCGGTTGTTGTCATTTTTCAATGAACAAAACAACCATGTTATCCTGCGTGCCAAAGAAATAATGGTGGATCGCCCGCACGCGCACATCATGCAAGCCAAAGCCGGATATGCACCCGATGAAAATATTGTATCCACTACCGCTTATGCTTATGGTGTTTTCAATTCGCATCTTACCCAGGGGAACACCAATTTCAACATTTTTCTTTCTGTCAGCTCCAGTCAGTTTAATCTTACTCCCGAAATGGGGCAGCGAATCTTTATTGAAATCAATGGAATACGATATTTACTTGGCGTTCCTTCTGCGTTTGAGATCGGCTTGAATCATTGCCGGTGGATTTATAAACAGGGCGATCATTGCTTCCAGGTTCGAAGCTGGACATCTAAAACAGCCCCGCAGGTGAACATGGACGTCAAAGTGATCAGCGGGAAAAATGTAAAATTACTGATCACCCACCATTTTGATTATCTCAACGGATGGACCGTGATCCCCGGAGAAACAACCGGTGAATTCGTGGCCAAACCAAAACCGGATAGTATGATTGCCGGAAAATTTCCACTGGCACAATTCAGGATGGTCGTTCAAAGTGATCAATCTGATTATAAGGCATGTGGTGATGAGTTGTTGTATCTTGATCATCACAGTCGTGGGGACACTTTTTTTGTGTTGGATGTGCAGGAAACTTCACACTTCTGTATGAGTTTCATCGGTGAGGTGTGTTCAGCAACCAGCTTGGTTAATATTGAAAATGCAGATGATCAATGGTTTTCTGATTGCAGGGATGCACAATCTGTTTGGCAGGACTTGTGTTTAAACTTGGCATTGAAAGGCGATCAGAATGATACTGCCGCCATTCAGGAGATCCTTCCGTGGTATGGCATGAATGCACTCACCCATTTTTTAACTCCTCATGGGCTGGAACAATTCAGCGGGGCTGCCTGGGGCACACGCGATATCGCCCAGGGACCGTTTGATTTACTGTTGTGCATGGAGAAATACGATGAAGCCAGACAAGTACTATGCATTATCTTTTCAAATCAGAATACCGATGGAGGATGGCCGCAATGGTGGATGTTCGACAGCTATTCGAATATCCGGGCTGACAGTTCTCATGGAGATGTTTTTTACTGGTGCATCATTGCCCTGAGCAACTATATCAAAGTTACCGGCGATTTGACACTTCTGAATGAGGTTTTACCCTACCATCATGATAAAGGGATTGCTAATGCTGAAAAAACGCCGCTCAGCGAACATATTGACAGACTGATTGACATGATTGTTCATTCGTTTATTCCCGGCACAGCGCTGGTACCTTTTGGCGGGGGCGACTGGAATGATTCCTTACAACCGGTGAGCAAGGAATTGGCGCAACGGATGATTTCGAGTTGGACAGTTGAAATGAATTACCAGGCTTTCATGCAATACCAGGGGGTGTATGAGCAGATCGGTCAAACAGGTAAAGCCAACGAATTAAGTTTAATATGTGAAAAGATAAAAGTCGATTTTAACAAATATCTGATCAAAGACGGTGTTGTTGCAGGATATGGCCTGATGGAAGATGATCGCAGATTCAGTTTGTTGCTCCATCCGGGTGATACCAAAACAAATATCCAGTACAGCATATTGCCAATGAATCGGGGCATCATCAGCGGAATTTTTACCAAAGAACAGGCACATCACCACCAGGAACTTATTGAAAAGCATCTGAAAGGGCCGGATGGCGCTCGTTTGATGAACCGGCCACTCAAATACAGAGGAGGATTGCAAACACTTTTCCAGAGAGCCGAAAGCAGTACTTTCTTTGGCCGTGAAATTGGTATTATGTATGTGCATGAACACATCCGTTATGCAGAATCACAGGCGCTTACCGGGAAGGCCGAAGCTTTTCTGAAAGCGCTGCGTCAGGCAAATCCGGTGGGATACCGCGATGTGGTACCTTGCGGTGACGTTCGCCAGGCTAATTGTTACTACAGCAGTTCAGATGTGACCTTTAAAAATCGTTATGAAGCGGATGAACGATATGAGGAGATAAAAACAGGGAAAATCACACTGAAAGGAGGATGGCGGGTTTATTCCAGCGGGCCTGGCATTTATATCGCACTCATTGTTTCTCGTTTGCTTGGTTTGCGAATTGAATCTGGTCACATTGTTGTTGATCCGGTTATCCCATTTTCATTGGATGGTTTAGCTGCCTCGATGGATATAATGGGTTGTTCGGCGACTTTCCAATATACGGTCAGGGAACGTTGTTTTGCCCCCATCGCCATCTCCATCAATGGGAAACCGGTTGAGTTCACCTATGAAGAAAATCAATATCGCCATGGTGGGGCAGTTATTCCGACTGATCGGTTTTTAGCTATGATGAATCAGCAGGAAAATCTGATGGAAATAAAGATGTAACAACACGAACTTTTACCCAAGTACATTACCGATCTCTTTCTGCAAAACTTCATAGGTAAAGGGTTTGCTTACATAGCCATCCATTCCGGCATTGAGATACAACTCGCGGTCGCCTTTCATGGCATTGGCGGTTAATGCAATGATCGATGAATGACGGGAGGTGCCTTTTTCTTCATTCCTGATGGCTTTTGCTACCTGATATCCATCCATGATCGGCATTTGGATGTCGAGAATGATCAGATCGTACTTTCTGGTGTGATATTTTTCGAATGCTTCCTGCCCGTCAGCAGTCATGTCCACATCAAACCCCATTTTTTGCAGCTGAAAACTGACGATTCGTTGGTTTATGACATTGTCTTCTGCTACCAGAACTGCCTTTTTTTTGAAACCGGCAGGTTCTTCAGGCTGAGGAGTCATAACCTTTTTATTCTGAAACTTCGACATCGTAAACGGAAGGCTGAACCAAAAGGTTGAGCCCATACCGGGAGTACTTTCCACCCCGATCCGGCCACCCATCAGGTCTGTGAGTTTTTTACAGATCGAAAGTCCCAGTCCGGTTCCGGCAATCAGTTTTGATTTATCCTGCTTCAGCCGTGAGAAAACCCGGAAAAGGGAATCCAATGATTCAGGTGGAATGCCAACGCCGGTATCAACCACTGCAAATTTCAGATATACCTTATTGTCTGTTTGATCAATCTGGCTCACATGAACCTCAATTTTTCCTTTGTCTGTAAACTTGACGGCATTGTTTGTCAGGTTAATCATGATCTGGCGTAAACGCTGTGAATCCCCGATGAGGAGGTTTGAGGTTATATCACCGATGAAAATATCAAATCCAAGTGATTTTTCAGCAGCTTTCATTTTCATCACCAATGAAACGTCTTCCATCACCCGGTCAAGCATAAAGGGTTGGTAATCCATTTCCATTTTTCCGGCTTCGATGGCAGAAAAGTCTAGCACATCGTTAAGCAGGACCAGCAGATTTTCAGCAGAGGAGATAATGCCCTTCAACAAATCCATTTGCTCGGCTGAAAGAGATGAATTCCTCAGGATTTCCGACAATCCCAGGATACCGTTCATGGGGGTACGAAACTCATGGGAAATGCTGGCAATGAACTCGTTTTTTGCCTGGGTGCCTGCCTCCGCCAACTCCTTCGATTCCCGCAGTTCCTCTTCATGATGTTTGCGATCGGTAATATCCAATGAGATGCCGATTAATCCGATGATCTGGTTTGCTGCATTCCTGATAGGGGCAATATTGCTGTTTACCCAACGTTTCCGGTCATTGTGTTCAATCTCCTCTTCGATATTGTACATCGCAAGGCCGGTTTCTATTACCTGAGCCTCCTTTTTTATGTAATCTGTGTTGTTATACCCGGGGAAAACCTCCTGAATCTTTTTCCCGGTAATTTGCTCAGATGCTAAGCCCGCCAGTTCGGCAAATGGCTGATTCACCATCATATAATTGAGCTGAGTGTCTTTAAAATAGACATATGCGGGGATGGTGGTGAGCAACGTAGAGAGTTCTTCGGCGCGGACTTTAAGGTTGTCGGATACCTGCTTCAGGTCGGCTGATGTTCTGATAAGTAAAGAGGAAAAGATATTTTTTTCTTTACTTGACCGCTCATACTTGAACAACAATTTATCGTGTTCCGATTTGATTTTCTTAAGCTCATCAATAATCAGGTCTTTCTGCCCGGAAAAATCTTCCGGTTTTTGAATCCCGGATATCTCTTCGATGAGCGAGAGAATTTTATTTGACATCGGGCTTTAATTTTAGTGAAACCATGGTAAAGGTTTCATTGTGAAAATCACAGGCGGCATTGTAATTATTCCCAATTTCGCCATAGGTGAAAAACCCGATAAGCGGTTTGGTCCAGTTTTGCCAGGCTTCATCTATCTCTTCTGAAATACTGGGGCCGAGGGCATTGTGTCGTGCCATGCACGAAAACAGGATCAGCACATCAGTTTCTTTATTTTTTTCGTAGAATTCCTGGACTTTTTTTCTGGTATCTTCGATGATTTCAAAACCGGGGGAACTTGAAAAGGTTACAATGGCTCCATTGGGAACCGTTCCGGCAAAAATCAGCGTTTTCTTATCAATATCTACATTGGTGACTGCCCGCAACACATCCGGCAATCCGGGTTTTTTAATCAGCAATGGATATTCAACACCAATTTCAGGAAGGTCGGTATCACGAACACTCAGGTAATTTTTATACACATCCAGTGCTGGCTGGCCATCAATGGTAAACACTACATTTCCTTCGGAATGGGTAATTACTTTGTCGGCGCCGATGCTAACCCATCCGCTGGTGGCAATACCATTGATCTCGTAAAGCTTGGTGTCAAATACCATGGCGATGGCCCCATTGTTTTCCAGATTTTTTTCCGAGAACACAAAGGTTTCCCTAAACCGGGCATCATCGCCGGCTAAACCGCCAAACATGGTGATATCATTGCCGGTAATTTGCTGAATTCCTCTCACCAGTTGTTCTCCATCAGTCTCCAAACCACTGCCAAGAATGAGAATCGCCGGCTTTTCAAAAATATCGCCGGCCCATTTCCCGATCGTATTACCCAGAACGAATGATGATTTCCCGCTTCCATTGAACAGTTGAATCGCAAAGGTCTTCGGGATCAGATCCATCATCAGACAAACCAAACCGCCTTCGGTAATGTTTTGATTTGGACCATCATATAAAAATTCGCCACAGGAACTGCATCCAAAAACCTGGACATTAGCGGTCTGTAGAAAAGAGACGATCTCTTGCAGGTCAATATCAACGGACGAAAAAATAACAGCGGCATTGGGGTGGAAACCATTGTTTGTGTGTCCTTCCCAGGCTTGCCTGAAACCGGTGACCGTGTCGGTATGGAATGTTTTAAGGTGCATGTGTTTACGAATTTGTGGTTGGATATCGTTAACAAATATACAAATTTCAATAAACAGATCAATTGTTTTCAGAAGTAACAATTCGGACAAATAATAAAGCTAATTTTGCAGACTAAAACGAACTATTTATGAAAATTACCTTTTACGCTCTTGTCATTCTGCTTTTTGGGATAAGGATTGCAACAGCCCAGGATACGCAACTGGTTCCTACCGTTGATCATGCTGTTTACTTCGATGTTTCGCCACCCCTGCGCGATATGCTGAAATCGGCCATGGTTCAGGCGGATGGCAGCTGGAAAGACGGAGTTGTGAAAAACTATGTCAACCCTAATGGAGACGCCGAATGGAAACCAGGTCAAAAACGACAGGCGGATCCGGGCTTACAGGATTATTTCGGCAGTCTCCCATCCGATACCACCATCCAGAATTTTGACGGCATGGGGAATCTCGGCGGATATGTACCTCCTGATACACACGGCGATGTTGGATTCAACCACTATTTTCAGGTGATAAACTGTTCCTATTCCATTTACAACAAAAGTGGCGCCCGGATTTTTGGCCCGGCCGGAAATAGTACTGTATGGGCAGGGATGCCGAATAACTCCAATGACGGCGATGCGATCGTGTTGTTTGATGAACAGGCCAACCGATGGATATTTTCGCAGTTTTCACTTCCCAACGGATCATCCACTGCACCATTTTTCGTGATGATCGCTGTGTCACAAACCCCCGACCCGACCGGAAGCTGGTACCGCTGGCAATATACATTCAGCTCCATGCCCGACTATCCGAAGTTTGGTATCTGGTCCGATGGGTATTATCTGTCGACCAATAACTTTGGTCCGGGGCCTGCAGGATGGACAGGAAATGGCGCCTATTCTTTTGACCGTACAGCAATGCTTGCCGGTGATCCCAATGCTGCACGCATCTCCTTTACCGTACCTCCTGGTGGCGATGGGTTTATTTCCCTGTTACCTGCTGATTGCGATGGCGCTTTGCCTGACATGGGTACACCCAACTATTTTACTTACATACGCACCGGAGGAACGCAACGTCTGGGCATTTATGAATTTCACTCCGATTGGACCACACCGGCCAATTCGACCTTTGGTAACCGTATTTATTTAAATGTAAACTCATTCAACACGCTTGGAAATGGTATTCCTCAGAAAGGTTCTCCGCAAAATTTGGAAACCCTTTCCGACCGGCTGATGTACCGGCTGCAGTACCGGAAATTCAATGGTTATTCATCAATGGTACTGAATCATTCTGTGAATGCCGGTTCAGGTGTTGCAGGCATCAGGTGGTATGAACTCAGGAACATCGGAACAGGCTGGAGTATATACCAACAGGCAACTTATTCGCCTGACAATACTTCCCGGTGGATGGGCAGCATCGCACAGGATACATCCGGTACTATTTCAATGGGTTATTCGGTTTCCAGTGCAAGCATTTATCCTGCAATCCGTTACGCAGGAAGATTGAAAAACGATCCGCTGAATCAGATGACCATCATGGAAAAGACGATTATAAACGGAGGCGGATCTCAACAGGGGATCTGGAGTGGCCGCAGCCGCTGGGGCGATTACAGCGCTTTGAGTATTGATCCTTCCGATCCTACAACCTTTTGGTTTACAACCGAGTACTATGTCATCTCATCCTCCAGCAGTTGGCAAACACGCATCGCATCCTATACGTATGCTAATGTGTTTTCATCTGCTGCTTCCGTTACGCCGGCAATTGTATGCGGAAGTACCGGTGATTCTTCCCTGCTCCGGGCGTATGGTTATGGAGGGGCCGGAACGTATACCTATTCCTGGTCTTCCATCCCTGCCGGGTTTACCTCCGTTTTGCAAAATCCAAAAGTGAAGCCGGTTCATACCACCAAATATATTGTTGCTGTCAGTGATGGTGTTTCGACACGGCACGATACCACTGAAATGCGTATTGTGGAGCCGCCAACGGCATTTGCGGGCAATGATACCATCGTGTGCTGGTATATTTCTCCGATTCCGGTCAATGCAACAGCAACAAATTATCTCCGGTTCCTGTGGGGGAGTACCGGCGATGGTACTTTTACCAATCCATCATCGTTAACCACTGCCTATATCCCGGGAATTCGCGATAAAACATCCGGATCCGCCGATTTGAAACTCATCGTGTGGCCATTGGCCCCATGCATGAATAAGGCAACAAGCATGCGGCATATTACGCTTGATCCGTGCACCGGCATCCAGGAACATCCCTCGAACGAATTGAGCCTTGCAATTCAGCCAAATCCGGCATATGATAAAGTGACGGTTACCGTGACCGGATTGCAAAAGGAGGCTGTGCTTACACTCACAGGACTGGAAGGCCGGCAGGTTTATTCCGCCACAATTGACCCGGACGGAAAGCAAACAGTGACCAGGCAATTGGATGTAAGCCGCTATCCAAAAGGCATGTACCTGATGAAACTGCAATCAGCAGATAAATTTACGGTTACCCGGTTCATCGTGCAGTAAACCGCCTGGATTT
Organism: Bacteroidota bacterium; assembly: GCA_037139855.1. GTDB lineage: Bacteria > Bacteroidota > Bacteroidia > Bacteroidales > FEN-979 > CAIVAT01. The sequence continues at coordinate 6,437 of JBAXFM010000084.1, read as the reverse complement.
TTAACCGCTGTTACCAGATCACGATACGTAGTGAATCAGCAGCAGTGCCCTGGCATCCGAAAGCATCGGCAAATTCTTTCATGAGTGGAAGCGTGGCATTGATTCGCCAGCGTGCAGGGGTGTGCTCGTTGGTTTGCACCTGGTTGATCAGACTTTCATTGGTCATGTTTTCACGCCAAACCTGCGCCCATCCAAGGAAAAAACGCTGTTGATAAGTAAATCCGTCAATGGGTTCGGGCTTCTTTTTGCCTTCAAGTGATTTCTCAAGGGCATAATATCCGAGGGTTAATCCTCCCAGATCGGCGATATTTTCACCCAACGTAAGTTTTCCATCGATTTTAAACCCTTTGGTCACTTCGATGGAACTGAAATATTCTTCCATCTTTTTCCCAAGTGCCGTAAAGTTTTTGGTGTCTTCAGGAGTCCACCAATTGCTCAGGTTGCCATTGCCGTCATATTGAGCGCCCTGATCGTCGAACCCGTGGGTCATCTCATGGCCGATCACCCCAATGATGGCGCCGTAATTGATGGCGTCATCGGCATCAGGGTTGAAAAATGGAGGTTGAAGAATGGCAGCCGGAAACACAATCTCATTGTTGGTTGGATTGTTGTAGGCGTTGATGGTTTGCGGCGACATACCCCATTCCTTTTTATCGACAGGTTTACCCGCCTTTGAGATCATGTCGTTGTGTTCCCACATGGCAATATTCATACTGTTTTCGATCAGTTTGTCTGGCTGGATATCAATACTGGAATAATCTTTCCAGGTATCAGGATATCCAATTTTCCAGGTAAAAGCGGCAAGTTTCTTTTTTGCTTTTTCTTTAGTGGGAGCGCTCATCCAGGTAAGTTTATCAATCCGGTCACTGTAAACGTTGCGCACATTTATAATCATTTCGGAAACTTTTTTCTTTGACGATTCCGGGAAATACTTTGCAACAAAGAGCTTGCCCAGAGGCATTCCCAGCCTGCGGTTTACGCTCATGATGGCACGTTCTTCCCGCGGGCGCTGCTCCTTAACGCCATACATGACGGTGCTGAAAAAATGAAATGTTTCCTGGTTGAATTGCGACGGAAGTAAATTGGCATAGGTTGCCAGGAGTTGCCAGCGGAAATAGGTTTTCAGCACATCCGTCGGGGTTGATTTGACCAGTTGATTCAGGCTTTTCAGGTAATTTTTATCCTGCACGATCACTGTATCAGGATTCAGACCATAGTTTTTGTAATAATCTTTCCAGTTAATATCCGGGGCAAGTTTCAGCAGTTCTGCAAATGGAATTTTATTATAGATCTTCACGGGATCGCGAAGTTCGAAATTTTTCAATTGAATCAAAGCCAGTTTGGTTTCGAAATCGAGGATGGTCTTACCAGGATTAGTTACCTGCCAGCCAGCCAGCGAAAACATTTTATCCACGTGTTTCACAAATTCAGCCCTGATTTTGACCATGGCAGAATCCTTGTTCTCATAATAGTTGCGGTCGTTCATTGATAATCCGCTTTGTCCCATAAAAATCGCATTCATGGCACTGTTCCGGTCATCAGCGCCAACATAAACACCAAACGGGCTGTCAATGCCGTATTTCGCCAAATCTCCCGCCAGGGAAAACAGTTCCGCGCTGTTTTTGGCTGCAATAATTTTATCCGACATAGGAACAATGGGGGCGATCCCGCGTTTGGCTATGGTTGCCGTATCGAGATAGGAGCGATAGTACCCGGTGATCAACTGCGCTTCGCTGCCTTTCTGAGGATTTTCCTGGGTGAGCAGTTCATGGATAATTCCCTTGATTTTCACTTCCCGGGTCTCTTTGTCCAAAATGTCAAATGAACCCCACGAACCTTCGGTGGAAGGAATCGGATTATGCTTTTTCCAGTTGCCATTGGCGTAACTGTCGAAATCAACGCAGGGTTTTATAGTTGAATCTATCGTTGAAAGGTTAAAAGCAGGTACTTTATTTTCAGCATTCATCGTTTTTTTGTTATTATTACAGGATGTGATGATGAGAAATACCATCACCGGGAGAGTAATCATCAGTAATCCAAGATGTTTTTTCATAGTTTTATTTTTTTTGCAAAAATAGTGGAATTTATCGCTGTAAACTTTTCTCATTCAGAATTTTCATTAAATTTATATCGCGAAAATTCACCTAATGTTAATTAAATAACAATGAATTATCAGATCCTGAAAATCGAGATTGCTGATTGTATCGCCGTGATGACCATCAGCAGACCTGCTGCGCTTAACGCGCTGAATACGAATTTTTTCAAAGAATTTAACCATTTCCTTGACGACCTGGAACCCCGGCAAGATGTGAAAGTGCTGGTGATTACCGGTGAAGGAAAATCTTTTGTGGCAGGCGCCGATATTGCCGAAATGGTTCACATGAATTCTGATGAAGGATATGCCTTTTCCACTTTTGGTCAGCGAACCTTTGACAGATTGGAACAACTTGGCATTGCCGTCATTGCGGCGGTGAACGGTTATGCACTGGGCGGAGGGTGTGAGCTTGCCATGGCCTGCGATTTTCGCATCGCCAGCAAACTGGCAAAATTCGGACAACCTGAAATGAACCTTGGCATGATTCCAGGCTATGCCGCAACACAGCGTTTGTCAAGGATTACCGGCATTGGAAATGCCCTGTACCTGATCCTTACCGCCGACACCATTACGGCCGAGGATGCCCTGCGCATCGGCCTTGTTCAAAAAGTTACGGAACCCGAAATGTTGATGGAAGAGGTGATGAAACTGGCTAAAAAAATTGCCGGCAACGGTTCACAGGCGGTTCCTTCATCTAAAAGGATTATTCGTGCCGGTATTGCCATGAATTTCAAGGACGCTTCTGAGTTGGAAGCGGTCGAGTTCGGCAGACAGTTTAACGATGATGCAACAAAAGAAGGCATGAAAGCGTTTCTGGAAAAACGGAAGCCAAACTGGTAATTTCAATTTACGATTTACGATTTTGTTGAGTAGAAATAAACCCCAAATAATATAAAAACATGTCATACGAAGAACGATTGCAGCATGTTTCGGTGCTGGGCGCTGCCGGAAAAATGGGAAGCGGTATTTTACTGCTTACCGCCGTGGAGATGGCCGACATCAGCCTGAAACCTGAAAACAAAGGCAAACCTTTTGTGCTGAATGCCATTGACGTTTCTGATGAAGCGCTGGCCGGCGTGATGAAATATCTGAAAGCACAGGTACTCAAACTGGCAGAAAAAAAAGTAGTCGGCTTGCGAAAAGTATATGCCAGCCGTGCCGACCTGATCGACAATGACGAGATCATCGATCAATACATATTCGATGTGATCAGCCTTGTCAGGACAACCACCAGGATGGAAGCTGCCTATGATTCAAAAATGATTTTTGAAGCTATCAAAGAAGATCCTGAATTGAAAATCAGCATCTTTTCGAAAATCTCATCAAACAATCCGCACAATCCATGGTTCTTTACCAACACCTCTTCCATTCCGATCACCAAGCTGGATGAAGGCGCCGGGCTGAATGGCCGCATCATCGGATTCCATTTTTATAATCCGCCTGCCATCCAGAAACTGGTGGAGATTATCAAAGCCAAAAACACCCTTCCCGAGGTGGAAGCCTTTGCCCAAGCCTATGCAAAAAGCTTACGGAAGGTGGTTGTTCCATCCCACGATGTGGCCGGTTTTATCGGCAATGGCCATTTTATGCGCGATATTCTTTATGCTACCGCGGAAGTTGAAAAACTCAGCCCGGAATTTTCTTATGTTGAGGCGGTTTATGCCTTGAATAAAATCAGCCAGGATTATCTGGTTCGCCCCATGGGAATATTTCAGCTGATTGATTATGTGGGGGTGGATGTTTGCAGTTTTATTATGTCGGTGATGGATCATCACCTGAAGGAAGAAACACTTCACAGCCCGCTGCTGGACAAACTGCTGGCCCAGGGTGTAAAAGGCGGACAATTTTCTGATGGTTCGCAAAAGGATGGCATCCTGAAATATGAAAAAGGACGACCGGTTGCCATCTACGATCCCGAAGCAAAAGTTTATGTTCCATTTGTTGATCTGCAGGCAAGTGTTGATCAAAAACTCGGAACAATGCCAACCCCTCCGGCATGGAAAGCAGTGGTAGGCAACAAAGCCAAAAATGAAATGCTGGGCGAATATTTCAAACAGTTGAAAGCTGCCACCAGCCTGGGCGCTGAACTGGCGAAGGCCTATGTTTTATGCTCCAGCGCCATTGGCCTGCAACTGGTCAATTCCGGGGTGGCAATGAACGAAAATGATGTGAACACCGTTCTGCTCACAGGATTTTTCCATGCCTATGGTCCGATAAATAATTATTTAGCATAGATCCTGCTTTTGTCCCTCCCCCGTGGGGGAGGGTCAGGGGAGGGGTATAAAATGATAACCATGAGAAGAAAAGTATATATGATCGCCGGATACAACACCCTTTCAATGGGAACCGGACGGAAAGAGTTCAATCCCAAAAAAGAACGCCCGGGATTGGAAGAATACATCAGGGAAGCCGGACAGGGAACCCTGAAGCAAATAGGCGGGTCGCAACAAGTAGATGAATGTGTCATCGGTAATTTCATGGCTTCACGGTTCAACCGGCAGGCCAATCTTGCCGCCTTTTTCCCATTTGTAGATGAGGGATTGCGGTATAAGCCAGCCATCAGGGTTGAAGGCGCTTGTGCCACCGGCGGTTTGGCGCTCATGAGCGGCATTAAAAGTGTGCTTGCTGAAACCGCCGAGGTCGTACTGGTGATCGGAGTTGAGGTACAGAATACTGTGAAAGCCATCTATTGTGCCGATTACCTTGCCGGCGCAGGGTGGTTTAAAAACCGCAAGACCGGCCATGCCTATTTTTTCCCCGGGCAATTCAGTGATCGTGCCGGATCCTATTTTGAAAAGTATGGCCGGGATAAAACCCGCCAGGCGATGGCCCGCTGGTTCCGCAATGCGATTGAAAATGCACGCCTTTGCCCTACCGCCCAGGAGCATCACAATACCGTTCAGGATCTTGAAGCGCTGGCCATGATGGAACCCAACGGAAAATCATTTGTTGACCACCTCAATGTGTTTGATTGCTCCAAAGTTTCCGATGGCGCCTCTGCCATCGCCATCGTTTCGGAGGAAGGATTGAAACGATGCGGCATTCCTGCCAGCGAAGCGATAGAGGTATTGGGCTGGGGACAATTGGAAGAGGATATCACGAAGCCCCCAATGGATCCCGCAGAATTAAGCACAACAAAAGAGGCCGTTAAACAGGCATTGGCTTCCGCCGGGATTACCCGCGACCAGATTGGTACTGCCGAAATCCATGACTGTTTCTCCATTGCCGGATTGATGTGCATGGAGGCAATCGGATTTGCTGAAAAAGGCAAAGGCGCCGACTATATCCTCGAAGGCAATACTGCCCGCAACGGTCGGGTTCCGGTCAACACAACAGGCGGATTGATTGGCTGGGGCCATCCCACCGGAGGCACTGGTGTGCACCAGGCCGTAACCATCCTTGAACAACTCACCGGAAAAGCCGGAGACGCCCAGGTTGAAATCCCCGCCGATCGCCCTTATGGACTGACGGTGAATATGGGAGGGGATGATAAGTCGCTGGTGTCGATTGTGTATAGGAAGGGAAAATAATAAAAAAGTCAAAATGCAAAAGTCAAATGGCAAAAGTCAAAGTTAAGTTCTTTGTAAACTTTGATTTGAATAAAAACCTTCAATTTTAATCTGATTTCATCTCAGCAATTTTTGACATTTAACATTTGACTTTTGCATTTTGACATTATAGCGAGCCCCTTGAACAGTAGAATAACTTCTCTCTTCGCTATTGATTTCCCCATCATCCAGGCCGGCATGATCTGGTGCAGTGGGTGGCGGCTGGCTTCGGCTGTGAGCAATGCCGGAGGATTGGGATTGCTGGGCGCGGGATCGATGTCGCCAGAGGTACTGGAGGAACAGATCCGAAAGTGTAAAGCGGCCACAGATAAGCCGTTCGGTGTCAATGTCCCGTTGCTGTATTCCCAGGTTGAGCAACAATTCGAAATAATTATCCGTGAAGGGATCAAAATTGTATTTACATCTGCCGGAAACCCAGCAACCTGGACAGTCAAACTGAAGGAAAACGGAATTATTGTTGTACATGTAGTCGCCAATTTTAAGTCAGCCATCAAATGTGAGCAGTCAGGAGTTGACGCCATTGTTGCGGAAGGCTTTGAAGCCGGCGGGCACAACGGGAAAGAGGAGACCACCACCTTCACCCTGATTCCACTCATTCGTCGGGCGACTAAAATACCGCTTATTGCAGCAGGTGGTATCGCTACGGGTCGCGGCATGCTGGCCGCCATGGTCCTTGGCGCTGACGGGGTACAGGTTGGAAGCCGCTTTGTGGCCTCTGATGAATCATCGGCACACCCGGCTTTCAAGCAAAAAATACTGGAAACCTCTGATGG
>JBAXFM010000083.1:0-18592 GCA_037139855.1 Bacteroidota bacterium | reverse complement strand
CTACCTGTTCAAACGTTGCGCCATATCTCCTTACAGGAGGCAGCCCGGCAGGAGGAAGTTATTCCGGTGTCGGGGTCAACTCCACCACCGGATTTTTTGATCCTGCCTCAGGGGTAGGTCCACATTTAATTACCTATAATTATTCGGATGTTTTTGGTTGCGCAGGCTCCGCTTCAAAAACACTTACCGTGAATGCTCCGCCAGCAGTTCAACTGGCGGCTCAGGCTTCTGTTTGTGTTTCTGCTCCACCTTATCTTCTTACCGGAGGAACACCGGCCGGAGGAACCTATTCCGGTCCGGGAGTGAATTCCACCACCGGGTTTTTCGACCCCGCCTCAGGGACCGGGCTGCACACTATCACCTATTCCTACACCAACACCAGCGGTTGTACGGCTTCGGCTGCCAAAACCCTAAATGTTTATGCACTTCCGGTGGTCCAGCTGGCAGCGCAGCCCTCTGTTTGCATCTCAACTCCGCCTTTCCTGTTAACCGGAGGAACACCGGCCGGAGGTATCTATTCCGGTGTGGGGGTCAATTCCGGAACGGGATTTTTTACCCCTGCTTCCGGCACAGGCGGGCATCAGATCACCTACACCTATACCGATGCCAATGGTTGCACCAACCTGGCCATCAAAACACTGACGGTGTACCCACTTCCCACTGTTCAGCTGACTACCCTGCCTGAGGTTTGCATCTCAACACCCCCGTTTCTGCTTACCGGGGGAACACCGGCAGGAGGAATCTATTCCGGCCCCGGCGTTAATTCCCTGACCGGGTTTTTTGATCCTGCTTCTGGGCTTGGTGTGCATCTGATTACATACAACTATACCGATGTTCATGGATGTTCCGGCTCGGCTACCAGCACAATCACAGTGAACACTGTCCCGGTGGTACAGCTTGCGGAGCAGGCTTCTGTCTGCATCTCTGTTCCCCCTTTCCCACTAACCGGCGGGACACCGGCAGGAGGTGTTTATTCCGGTTCCGGGGTCAATTCCATCACCGGGTTTTTCGATCCGGCTTCGGGTACCGGCCCACACACCATCACGTATACTTATACCAATGGAAGCGATTGCAGCAATGCCGCCTACAAAAACCTTACGGTTTATCCGCTTCCCTTCGTACAGCTTGCCGACCAAAACGCTGTGTGTATCTCGGTTCCGGCATTTCCGCTCACCGGGGGAACTCCCGCCGGGGGCATTTATTCAGGGGCCGGGGTGAACTCCCTGACTGGCTTTTTCGATCCCTCCTCGGGTTCGGGAGTCCATACGATCACCTATACCTTTACTGATGCGTTTGGCTGTTCCAACGCCACTTCCAAAACCCTCACCGTTTACGACCTTCCAGTCATTCAGATGGCAGGCCAGGATGGAGCTTGTATTACCACTCCGCCTTTTCTGTTAACATGCGGAACGCCGGCAGGAGGAACCTATTCAGGCCCGGGCGTCAATTCAGTCACCGGGTTTTTCGATCCTTCCTCGGGATTGGGGCCTCATTTGATCACGTATACCTATACCGACGCCAATGGTTGCAGCAACGCCGGGTCGAAAACCCTTACCGTTTACGAATTTCCTGTGATCCAATTTTCGGGTCAGGATGCTGCCTGCATTTCCGATCCACCCTTTCTGTTAACCTGTGCTACGCCGGCAGGAGGAACCTATTCAGGCATCGGTGTCAATACCTTAACCGGGTTTTTTGATCCCTCTTCCGGTGCAGGTCCGCATACGATTTCCTATTCCTACACCGATGCCAACGGCTGTTCAAACTCGGATTCCAAAACACTCACCGTTCATGCCCTTCCACTCGTTCAGTTGTCGGCCCTGCCCGCAGTATGCACTTCTGTTCCACCATTTCTTTTAACGGGCGGAACGCCGGCAGGAGGCATCTATTCCGGACCGGGAGTGAATTCCATCACCGGGTTTTTCGACTCATCTTCGGGGGCAGGGTTCCATACCATCACCTATGCCTACACCGATGCGAACGGCTGTGCAAATGCTGACGCCAAAACACTGACCGTCAACCCGCTTCCCCTGGTACAACTGGCAGCCCCGTCAGCCGTTTGCATCTCGGTTCAACCTTTTCTGCTTACCGGCGGAACACCGGCAGGAGGGACTTTTTCCGGGCCGGGGGTTAATTCGCTCACCGGTTTTTTCGATCCTGCCTCTGGAGCCGGGCCACATGCCATTACCTATGGTTACACGGATGTGAACGGTTGTTCAAACACGGCAACAAAATCCCTGGTCGTCAATCCCCTCCCATCGGTTCAGTTGTCGGTCCAGCCTGTGTGCATTACGGCTGCGCCATTTCTCTTAACCGGCGGGACACCGATTGGGGGCCAATATTCCGGAACCGGGGTGAACACCACTACGGGCATGTTTGATCCGGCATCCGGGGCAGGAACTCATCCCATAACCTACACCTTTACCGATGCAAATACCTGTGTCAGTTCGGCCACATCCGGACTTCCCGTTATTCCACTGCCCCTGCCATCAGGTACAGTGAGCGGACCAAACCCGGTATGTGAAGCGGCACAAAATATTCAATATCTCCTGAGCGGACCTGATCCGCTTGCCACATCCTTCAACTGGGAAGTAACCCCTTCCGTGGCCGGAACCATCAGTGGTACCACTACTTCGCCAACCCTGACGTTGAACGCAGGCTATTCCGGTACCCCGGGCATCCGGTTCCAGCCGGTGAGCAATTGTGGTACCGGAAGTTTCTCTGGTTATACCACCATCACCGTCAACCCAAAGCCGGACGTCAGGCTGCAAACCTGCAACGACACCATTACAACAAGGGGTGCAAAACCCTTCCGGCTGAAAGGCGGAACACCCCCGGGTGGAGTTTACAGCATCGACGGAACACCCCTGCCTGCCGGCATACTCGATCCGGCCACCCTGAGCGCCAGTCCTCCCGATCACCTGGTTGGCTACACCTATACGAACAGTTTCGGCTGCGTGATCAGCAAAACCAAGCCATTGAAAGTGAATAACGCTTCACATTTCACCTGTAAGAGCATACTCACCGATGTACGGGATTTGAAAACCTATCCGACTTTTGAAGTGATCATCGGAGCCTCCCAGCGCTGCTGGATGGGATCAAATCTGAATTACGGTAATTTTATCCAGGGAAATGTTGTTCAAACTGATAATTGCATCATCGAAAAATATTGTCCGGGAAACAATGTTTCAAAATGCAGTGAATCAGGCGGACGCTACCAATGGGATGAACTGATGGCTTATCTGCCCGCCGATAATGCTTTTGCTGAAGGCGCACAGGGACTATGCCCGCCCGAATGGCATGTTGCAACGGAAGCAGAATGGGCCGGACTTATCAATTACTACCAGGGTTCCGGGCTTGCCGGGTGGGGACTCATTGACCCGAATCTTGCGGATGGGTTTCACGCAAAAACCCAGGGAGTATTTTACCAGAATAATTCCTGGGATTTTATGCCCCCTGCATTTTCAGCTTCTTTATTCTGGACCTCAACTGTCAGCACTTCCGATACCAGAATCATCAGTCACGGGCTGAATGATATCAACCCCAGTGTGTCAAAATATTTTTCATTACGCAACAACGCTTTTCCTGTCCGATGTGTCAGAGATTGACAGAAAAGATATCTTTAAACGGTAAACCAGGTTTCTGCACGGTTTTATCAAAGTTTGGCTGAGAGCCCCAGTCTGCACAGTCCCTGGTAACCATATCCAAGTTCCAGAAATCCTCCCACATTTTTTCCTACCCTGACGCCGACCAGGCTTATCTGATAACCAACCCGCCACAATGTCCCTGTTTCCGTTGTTCCATTCGCATTGTTGACCTTTCTGGTCAGATAGGAAACGCCCACCGCAATTGCCGAATAAGCGGCAAAGACACCATGCTGAACATAGGTTATTTCCATTTTTGGCATCAGGGTGAAAGCCATTTCAGCGGATGTTCCTGTGGTTCCTTTTTTATATACAATGTTAGAAAGGATCGGATTTACGCTGGCAGTTACCCCCAGGCTGATGACTTTCCCCAGGGTCCGCTGGTATCCGAAAGAGAGTGTTCCGTAATTTGCACCTGTGGAGCTCTTTACTGAATCTATTCCAAATAAATTATTCCAGAAACTGGAAAATTCATCAAACATTTCAGGATAGGAAAGAATACCGTATCCGGCGCTGATTTCATTTTTACCCAAAGGCTTGTCCTGGGCTTTTACCGTTGATAATGTAAGCATGAGCATTCCGAAAAGTGCAAAAGCGAGAAGTTTTTTCATAGCATGGCGTTTTAAGTTTAAACAAATTTACTTTTTTTTGTGGCATCTTACACACAAACTATAACAATGATGAATTTCTTAGCGAAATGTGCATATTGTTGTATATTTATAAAATGAATGATAAAAGAATTGCCCGGATCAAAATTCTGGTTAATATTGTGTAACCTTTTGCTTATTAATCAGTAAAAGTAATTATTGGTAAAATTACCACCTGATTTTACTCCTTCTATGGTCAAAAAGTTGAAATATTTCGCACTGACATTGTTACTGTCAATTTCATTTGCTTCGTTTTCGCAAACGCAGGGCGTGCTGGGTAAACGGTTTATCGACAACTGGTCGGTAGGCGTAGGAGGCGGGCCAAACATCTTTTTCGGCGATTTAAAAGTGTTTCAGTTCTGGCCGGCCACCAGCAACATGAACGAAGTAAAGTTTGGCGGAACTTTCACCATCACCCGGCAATTCAGCCATGTGTTTGCCCTTCGCGGTCAGTTTCTGTACAGCGAAATCTCCGGGACAAAAAGAAACACAGGAGACGGAACCCCTTACAATCAATATTTCGATGGAAATATTCTGGAAGGAAACCTAAATACAACCATCAATTTTTCGAACCTGTTCTCACAGCGTTATCATCCAAAGCGCAAATTTTTTGTCTACGGAATCATCGGCATCGGCGCCTCCAGTTGGAATTCAAATGTAAAGCAACTTGGCACCGGCGTGGTTTTGCGTGTGAGCGACAGCCTGGGAAAGTTTACAACGAAAGTAGTGGGAATGGCAGGGATTGGCGCTTATGTCAATATGGGCGACAAGATCAATCTCGGCATTGAATGGACCCTGCACGGGGTCAATTCCGACAAACTGGATGTAACCACCGGCGGTTTCAAATATGATGCCTATTCAATGGTTACCCTCAACATCACTTACAATTTCAACAAGCGTAACCCTGGAAAGGAACCGGATACCAACCGGAATAAAATTTATGTTCCGGTATATATTCAGCAACCACCGGTCATCGAAAAAAAGGAAGCAGAGACGAAACCACCGGTTGTGGATACTGAAACTGATACGACATTTGTTGATGCTGCCGACACCACCGGTTTTCAACCAGAGCAGGATGCCACAGAGATTTCCGACAATCTCAGGGGATTGGGTGTGACATTCAGTGTGCAGATTTTTGCCCTCCGAAACGACAAATACACTGTGCAGGAAGTTCGTGATAAATACAACCTTTCCCTGGATGTTTACAAAGACACTTCAAACGGCTGGTACCGTTTTTCAGTCGGATCCTTTACCAGCTACGCCGATGCCAAAGCATTGAAAAATCAGATGCGAAACAGGGGTTTCAAAGGTGCATTCATTGCCAGCTACAACAATGGCGTCAGGGTTCCGGCACATGGCAAAAAATGATCTGAAAACCCGCATCCTTTTTCTTACCCCTCCGTTTACCCAGCTAAATACACCCTATCCGGCCACGGCTTTTCTAAAAGGTTTTCTTCAAACGCATCATGTTCCCTGTCGCCAGGCCGATCTGGGCATTGAGGTCATCAGCGCTCTTTTTTCCACCGAAGGATTCACAGCGCTCTTCAGGGAGGTTGAAAAGTACCCTCGCAAGCTTTCAGCCAACGCCCGTCACATGGTGCAACACAGCGCCGGTTATATCGATACCATCAAACTGGTGATGGCCTTCCTCCGGGGGGGAAATCCCGAGTTGGCTCACCTGATCTGCGGACGGCATTGGATCCCCGAAGCATCCCGGTTCGGGCAGACCACCGACCTTGACCACGATTTCGGACACCTGGGAATCAACGACCGGGCCAAATACCTCGCCACCCTTTATCTCGAAGATATTTCCGACCTGATTGTTGAAGCGGTTGACCAGCATTTTGGATTCAGCCGCTATGCAGAAAGACTGGGTCGGTCGGCCTCATCCTTTGATGAACTTGATGCTGAACTTAACCAGGAACCTCCCGGGCGGTTCCTCGATCACATCCTGACCGGTTTGCTCAAGCAAAAAATCGCAGACTACCTTCCTGAAATTGTTGCCATTTCTGTTCCGTTTCCGGGAAATCTTTACAGCGCCCTGAAATGTGGTCAGTGGATCAAAAAACATCATGCAAACATCCCGGTGGTAATGGGTGGCGGGTTTGTGAATACCGAACTGAGGTCGCTTACCGATCCCCGGGTGTTCAATTATGTCGATTTCATTACCCTTGACGATGGTGAAATGCCCTTGCTCAACCTGACTGAACACCTGGCAGGAACCCGGAAAAGGGAGGATCTGAAACGCACATTTGCCCTGTCGGACGAATCGGTGGTTTTCTACAACGGATCGAGCGATGCCGATGTAGTTCAAAAGGATGCCGGAACCCCCGATTATTCCGACCTGCCGCTAAACCAATACCTTTCGGTCATCGAAATGGCCAACCCGATGCACCGGCTGTGGAGCGACGGACGCTGGAACAAGCTGATGCTGGCCCACGGCTGCTACTGGGGCCAATGTACCTTTTGCGATACAACCCTCGATTATATCAGGCGGTATGAACCCAATAAGGCAACGGTGATTTGCGACCGGATCGAAGCAATCATCGCACAAACCAACCATCACGGGTTCCATTTTACCGACGAAGCCGCTCCTCCTGCCCTGTTGCGCGAGCTGGCAAAGGAGATTATCCGGCGGAAACTCACGGTGGTGTGGTGGACCAACATCCGGTTTGAGACAAGTTTTACCCGCGATTTGTGCCTCCTGCTGAAAGAGTCGGGATGCATCGCAGTTTCAGGGGGACTGGAGGTTGCTTCCGACCGTATCCTGAAGATGATCAACAAAGGCGTCACCGTGGCGCAGGTAGCCCGGGTGGCCGGCAATTTTACCCGGACCGGGATCCTGGTACACGCTTACCTGATGTATGGCTTCCCCACTCAAACAGCCCAGGAAACCATTGATTCGCTGGAAGTGGTTCGGCAGTTATTTATGAATGGAGTTGTTCAGTCGGGTTACTGGCACCAGTTCGCCATGACGGCGCACAGCCCGGTGGGATTAAACCCGGAAAAATTCGGGGTGGAAAAAGAGAACCAGCCTCCGGGTTCCTTTGCCAACAACGACCTTATTCCCATTGATAAAAGCGGCTGCAATCATGAAGCCTTCAGCGATGGCCTGAAAAAATCGCTGTACAATTACATGCACGGTATTTGTTTCGATTTTCCGCTGCAGGAGTGGTTTGATTTCCGGATTCCACGGACAACGGTACCCCGGAATTTCATTCGGAATATTTTATCACAAAACCACTCAGCAAAGCTTCATTAATACCAGTTTTGTCGTATATTTACCTCTTTGTGTTGCCTGACTTTCCGGATGTTACTAACCTAAATTCATCTTTATGAAAAGCATTACAAGAAGTGTTCAGTTGTTGATAGTTGTGATACTATCAATATTTGTTTTTGCAGTTCAAGTCAAAGCCCAGACAACGTTGTTTACCGAGAACTTTGAAACGGCGGCAATCGGTCAGATTCCTCCTGCAGGCTGGGGCATGGACCTCGTTCTCGGAACCAATGCTACGTTTTTCCAATCAGCAGGGACATGGCCAGGATGTACACCAACTTCCGGAACCCGTATGGTTGAATTTCAATCATTTACTTTCGGCAATGCTACCGAAAACCGGCTGAAAATGACTACGCCTGTTTCAACAGTTGGTTTTTCGAATGTAACGGTCGATTTTGCCTGGCTTACTGATCCCGCGTATCCGGATGGTCTGGACCGCATGAGGATACAATATTCAACAAATGGTACAGACTGGACAACCGTGTCAACGGTTTACCGTTATGCATCAACCCAGGCATGGACAACCCAAACGGTTAGTTTAGGAGCTGGGGCAAGCGGTAAAGCGACCTTATACATCGCTTTCGATTTTATTTCAGCATTCGGGAATAACTGCCACCTTGACTTTGTTCATATCAAGGGATATCCGATTTTGACTGTAGGCACCGGTACCATCAGTTGTACCTATCCTTACTCTACTTATTATATGGCCGGAAGGACCCAACTTCTCTATACAGCCTCACAACTTGCGGCCGCAGGGGTAACGCCCGGCACGATTACAAGCATCGGATTCAATGTATACTCCGTCAATTCGCAGACCATGCAAAGTTTCAACATCAACATGATGAATACTAACCTGGCAACTTTGTCAGGCTGGTCGACGGGTTTACAGAATTGCTACACGGGGACCTATTCTGTTCCGGGTTCAGGTTGGCAAATGGTCACACTTCAAAACCCATTTATCTGGAACGGGGAAAACCTTCTCCTTGAGGTCTGCTTTGGCAGCAACGGAAGTTTCACAAGTGATAATTATATATATGGAACTACTGCACCGGCCGGGCAGATACGACCTTATTGGAATGATAATATCTCTGGTTGCAGTTTTACGGGCACCCCTATTTCGGGATATACCGGGTTACCCAACCTTGGGATTGTAGAGCAACCTTTTGTCGGCAGTTTAACAGGAACTGTAACGAGTTGCTACAACAGCGCTAACCTCAGCGGCGTCACGGTAACCTGCGGTACCTTAACAACAACCACCAATGCATCCGGCAGTTATACGATTGACAACATCCCCATTGGGACATATAACGTCACCTATACCCTGACGGGATATCTGCCTGGAAGCAATTCCGGAACGGTGATTTCCAACGGGGGTACGACCACCAAAAACATCTGTCTCAACCCAACCCCGGCTTACATAGCCGGGATTGTGACCAGTGCCGCCACAGGCAACCCGATCATTGGGGCTAAAATAACAGTCGGAACTGCTTCCTCATATTCTACCGGTCCAAACGGCTCTTATTACGTAAGTATTTATCCGGTGGGAACATTCAGCGCTTCCTGCAATAAAGCCGGTTTTGACGGTTCAACGGCCGGTCCGTACACCTTTACCCAGGGTAATACGATCACGCAGAATTTTGCGCTGCTTGAAAACCTCAACCCTCCGACCAATGTGACGGCAACCCTGAATGCAGGTGTAACAGCCGTTAACCTCACCTGGAATATCCCAAGCGGGAATTATGAGTCGCTGTATGACGACGGAACCCAGGAAGGATTCCAGATATGGACCTTTGCCGGGAGCTACAATGCCGTAAAATTCACCCCGGTCGGGTATCCCTGTACCGTGAACGGAGGGAAGATCAACATCGGGACACAGACAAACTACCCGGTTGGAAGCAATCCCCTGGTCCCGTTTCAGTTCCTGGTTTATGATGCATCCGGAGGGGGCGGGGCGCCCGGCGTGCAGATCGCTGGTCCCTTTGACTACACCCCGACTGCTTACGGCTGGAATAGTTTCACGTTTTCCATACCTGTCACAATCGCCTCGGGCAGCTTTTATATTGTTCAGAAACAAGGTGGAGACAACCCCAATGCAGCCGGCATTGCCATTGATGCCACCAGCAACCAGCTCCGGAGTTACATGCAGAATGTGCCGTCGCCCACCTGGATAACCGCCTCCGGAAACTTCCTGATGCGCGCCATGATTTACGGCCCCGGCGGACCAGCCCCGTTGATGATGCTGAAGCCCGAAGGCGATCCGGAAACGGTTCCTGATCCGGAAGGAAACACAGATAATACCAATGTCGTTACCGGATACCAGGTATGGAGGCTCCTGCAGGGCCAGGAAGGCACCCAGGCGGCATGGACCGCTATTGGTACTCCTACGGCGACAAGTTTGGTTGACAACGCCTGGCCTGCTCTTCCGTGCGATCCATTCCGGTGGGCGGTAAAAGCCCAGTTTACCGGGAACAGATGGTCAAATGCCGCTTTTTCAAATGTTATCGGAAAATGCTGGACCAGTAGCGTTACCGTCAACGCAGGGTTGTCTTGTCCCGGCGCATCACCAATATATACCAAAGTCAGGTTGCAGAATACAGTTTATGTTGATACAGCCTATGAAGCAATACTCGACATCAGCGGAACCTGCACCTTCCCGACCGTCTGGAAGGGGTCCTATTCGCTTACGGTTTCAAAGTTCGGATATACGACCAATATCCAATCGCTATCTATCATGGGCCCCATGACGGTCAACGTGACCCTGCTCGAAACCAAAACGCCTCCCTCCAACCTCCTGGTCAATAATCATAGCCTGGTGGCCACCTGGAACCAGCCGAACCAGGATGTACCGCTCTTTACCGAGAATTGGTCTTCGGGCAGCTTAGTTACCAACGGCTGGACAACCTCCGGGGAAACCAACTGGCAGATTGCAGCGACAACTGGGAATCTATTGCCTTCTGTGGCTTTCAACTATACGCCGGTTGTTACCAACTATAACCAATATCTGACAAGCAAATCGATCACCGGCCAGCATTCACCGTTCATGACCCTGAAATATGACTACGCCCTGGTCAACTGGGCAACGCTCAATACCAACCATTTATCGGTTGAAATATGGAACGGCACCTCCTGGGATGTCCTTAAGTCCTATTCCAATACCGGCACCATTCTGTGGACAAGTGAATCTATTGACATTTCAGCTTACACCCACAACACTTTCCAGTTAAGATTTCATGCATACGGATCCAACAGCGATGATATCAATAACTGGTTTCTCGATAATATTTCTGTTGTCGCTTCCGGAACCCGTCCCGATCCATGCCTCCAGGGATACAGTTTCTATATCAACTCGGGGCTGGTTGCTATTGTCAGCGATACGACCTATACGATCCCAGCTGTGATCGGGGCCTACGGGCAAACCCTGCTGTGCTGCGTCAGCGCACAATATGGGAGCGGCGCATCCTCCCAGGTGTGCACCACGATCACCTCCCATTACCTTTGCCCGCCAACCGGTCTGTATGCCACCGACAATGGAAGCAACGCTTACCTTTCCTGGGTAAAGCCCGTGTGTACGGGAGGTGGATTAATCGGGTACAGAATTTTCCGAAGTTCCGGAGGTGTAGGTGGGCCCTGGTCGATAATCAAATATGTGTCCGGACCAAATACATTGAATACAACTGATTTGGCCCTGTCGCCGGGGGAATACTGGTACCGGGTTACTGCCTATTATGATCTCAGCTCGTATGGGTTTCCCGGATCATTTGACGAATCGTTGCCTGCGGGGCCGGAACCTGTGTATATTAATTTTATCCCCGACAACAGAACAATACAGAACAAGACCATCACCTCCGGCATGACGGAGTGTTTCGATGCCATCCAGGTGATTACCGTTGCAGGGAACAATACCTTCTACACCATCCAGAACGGTGGTGCTGTGACCATGATCGCCGGTCAGAAGATCTCTTTTCTGCCTACTACCACCGTTCAGCCAGGTGGTTACCTTCATGGGTCTATCACCACCACCGCTGCCTACTGTGGTGCAAAAGCCCCTTCCCTGGTGTCCATCTCCGACCCTGACCTCAAAAAATCATCCGTGGAAAATTCTTCGTTTTTCAACGTTTATCCGAATCCGACCACCGGGATCTTTACCCTTGAATTGGATGAGTCGATCAGCTCTGAATCTGTCCGGGTGGAAATTTTTGATGTGATGGGGGAAAAAATCGTGGTGACACATTTAGCCGGAGATAAGAAACACACTTTCTCACTTGCGAACCAACCTGTGGGGGTCTATTTTGTTCGCGTGACGGCCAAAGGGATATCAAAGAGTGCGAAAGTTATAAGGCAATAAATACCTCACCCCCCTGACCCCCTCTCCGACACGGAGAGGGGGAGACACCAGGTGGAATTAGTTCTCTTTTTCAAGAATGTGCATGGCAATCCTGATGCCATCGGCTGCACTGGAGACAATGCCGCCGGCATAGCCGCTTCCTTCACCGGCAAGAAACAGGTTTTCAAACCCGGTACACAATCCGTTTTTTTCACGCAACACCTGGATGGGCGAAGAGGTTTTGCTTTCCAGCCCCAGGAGGATTCCGTTGCTGTATCCGCGCAGGCGATGTTCAAAGTCTTTCAGCCCTTCACGCAGGGCATTGGTTACCACGGCTGGGAGCATGTTCCACAATGCCGCGGGTTTCAACCCGAGGGGATAGCTGGTTTCGGGAATTGACCGGGGTTCAGTGCTCCTGATAAAGTCGCCGATGGTGCAGAAAGGAGCGCTGTAACCCCCGGAATACGTGTAAAAGGAGTGTTCCAGGTCTTCAAGCCACTGCAGGGCTTCCAACGCAGTTACCTGCCGGCCTGTTAGCTGGTCGGGATGAACGCCGGCCACGCACCCGGCATTGGCAAACTGCCCGTTGCGGCGGTAGTTGCTCATCCCGTTCACGATGTTGAGATGGCTGTAAGTGGCTGCCGGAACCACCATACCGCCGGGACACATGCAGAACGAATACACGGCATGTTTTCCATCGGCTTCGGATGTAAGCCGGTATTCAGCTGCTTTTACGCCAGCCAGGTTTCCGATGCCCCATTGCGATCGGTTGATCTCTTCCTGGCGATGTTCGGCCCGGAATCCGATGGCAAAATTTTTCGTCCGGAACTGAACCCCGCGGGCTATCAGCATCCGGTAAGTTTCATAGGCGGAATGGCCGGGCGCCACAATGAAATAATCGCCCGCAAGTGATTCTATGCCGGTAATGGCTTCCTTTACCCGGCCCGGTTCAACAACCAGGTCGTCGAGGGTGGTTTCGAACCGGATCACTCCGCCTGATTGGGTATATGCATCCCTCAGATTTTTCACCACCACGCGAAGATTGTCGCTGCCAACATGCGGATAGGCCATGTAACGGATTTCAGCAGGCGCACCAGCCTCAATGTAACTCGAAATGAAAAAATTGCGCTCCCTGGAAATGTGTTTCGAACGGGAGGTAAGCTTCCCGTCGGAAAACGTGCCTGCCCCACCTTCGCCGAAGGCATAGTTGGCCACCGGGTTGAATTGCCCGGTTTTTTCAAACGACAGGATGCCCTGTGCCCGTTTGGCAACCTCGGTACCCCGCTCAAGAAGAATGGTGTCGAACCCGGCTTTTTGCAGTACAAAAGCGGCGAAAAAGCCAGCCGGCCCGCTTCCGGTGACGATAACACGCTTGTTCCTTGCCTTATACGGAATATCCAACGGCTCCGCCTGTTCTGCTTCTGGTCCCTGAAGCGATTTGCTGTCTACGGCAATGCGCAGCAGCCAATGGATGCTGGTCTTCTTCCGGGCATCGAGACTTTTGTTTTCGATTTGCCAGGTAAAATCGGTCAGCCTGAGTTCTTTCGCAATCCGCTCCCTGATCTCCGCATCCGAATAGCCCGTCGGAGCCTTGATCTCAATAATTTTAAATCCCATGGATATGGTTTCTTAGCCGGCAAAGTTGGTAAAAATCATCATACGGGAGACCGTTCTGCGAGAATCTGCGCCCAAAATCCGCGCAAATCTGCGTGAAATAAGAACCCATCCACCTGGTAAAAGACAAAATCATATACTTTCGCCCCTTATTTCATCGTTAATATCCCGTTCAACCCGATGTGCATGCCATTTCATCTACGCTTTCTGCTGTTTTTCACACTCCTGCAATCCATTGCTTTTGGCCAGCCCGGCCCGAATTTCAAGCAAACCGCCCTTGACCATCTCCGAAAAAGTGAATACATCGAAGCCCTGGAATACCTGAACATGGCGATTCAACAGGCACCGGCCGTGTCGGACCTCTATTATCTGCGCGGATACGCCAAATATGGCCTCGATGATTTCATCGGCGCCGAGCAGGACTATTCGCGTTCCATCGATTTATCACCTTACCTGTCCGACGTTTTCACCAACAGGGCCATTGTACGCAGCCAGTTGCAAAATTACAAGGGCGCCATGGAGGATTTTGACAAAGCACTGGAGATGGATGGCGCCAATGGCGAGATCTGGTTCCACCGGGCCCGTACCAACCTGATCCTGAAAAAAACCTATTCCTGTATTGTCGACTGCAACAAAGCCATCCAGCTTCATTTTGAGGGCGAAGCGGTTTATATCCTGAGGGCCAGCGCCGAACAGGAAATTAAACGTTTCCCCGAAGCCATCGAAGACCTGAACATGGCCCGTAAAATCAATCCAAAAAACGGGTATGTGTTTTCGCAAAGGGCGCTGGTATGGAATGAACTGAACCAGATTGACTCTGCCATGCTCGATTTCAGCCGGGCCATTGCCCTCGATTCAACCAATACCTACGCCCTGTTCAACCGTGCCCTTACCCTGCTTAAAAAACCCGACCAGAAGGCCGCGCTGAAAGACCTGAACACCGTGATCCGTCTCTCCCCTTATAATTCGTATGCCTATTATAACCGCGCCATCGTGCTGATCGGTTTGAATGAAAAACGAGGGGCCATTCATGATTTTGACATTGTGAGCAAACTCGACCCGAAAAACATCATCAGCTACTATTATCGCAGCAAGTTAAAATCAGAGCTGGGCGATTATAACGGCGCGCTTGACGACCTCAACAAAACCATTGCCCTGCTGCCCGACTACACCGATGCCTGGTACGACCGGTACGAGGTGAAACTGAAATTAATGGATACGAAGGGGGCTCAGTCCGATTACCGGCAAGCCATTGAACTCACCAGGAAAAACCACATGAATCCCGACAGTTTGAAAACAGACCGTAAGGATTATCTGAAAAGTCTGGTCAAGCTCAGTGGCGATTTCGAGGAGATGAACACCCTGAATAGCAAACTTCAGAATCAGGCGGTTGACATTCAGTTAAAGCCAATGTTCAGCCTGTTGTTGTGGAAAGTTGACTTCGGCAAGGTAAAACTCTGCGATGTTTACAAAAAAAAATATGATTACACCAACATCCTTACCCTCACCAACGAGGCGGGGCTTGTCAGCGATTCTACGCTCAGGGCTGAAGTGCCCCGGCAAACAAAACTCCTTGATTCTGTTGGATCGTTACCCTATTTTTATTTCCGAAGAGCGGTCTCTTATTTTCAGTTGCGCAACTATGACCATGCACTTACCGACTTCAATGCAACACTTGCCGCAGATTCAGGATATATTGCAGCCTGGTTTAGCCGTGCCAATGCCCGGTATGAGCTGATCCAGATCATCAATTCCCGGGAGGATTACCAGCAGCAGGACCTCATCATGGGTAAAACCGCACCAATACAACAAAACCCCGGATTATCAGCCACCATCGAACACACCTACGAAGCGGTGATCCATGATCTGGACAAAGCCCTGGCCCTCGACCCGGAGCTTTCATTTGCCTGGTACAACCGCGGGTATGTAAACAGCAGGATGGGAAACTACCGCGAGGCGATTGACGACTTTTCGAAAGCCATCGCCCTGCGCAACGACTTTGCAGAAGCCTTTTACAACCGTGGCCTGATCTGCATCCTCCTGAGCGAAAACCACCCCGGATGTCTGGATCTGAGCCGTGCCGGTGAGCTGGGAATAACCGATGCGTATAAGGTGATGAAGAGATATTGCTACAAATGACGAATGACAAATGACAAATGACGAATGACGAATGACGGGGTGACCCGATGAAAATTCCTGCATTTCCTGCATTGTTTACATTGCCTGCATTATTCTGAAAAATTTCTTTACCTTTGTAGTTCTAAGGGACGTTAGCTCAGCCGGTTCAGAGCGCATGCCTCACACGTATGAGGTCACTGGTTCGAATCCAGTACGTCCCACCTCGGAATCAGCCACTTACAATTAATTTTGGAGTGGCTTTTTTCATGGTTGAATACTTTTATACATACGGTAAACGATTTTTCAGGGATCAAGAGGAATTTCTGGGGTAGGTAGCAAAGCATGAAATTCACATTTCACATTTAGATTTCAAGGCACTCACTGGTCGTTTATGCACCGCCCTGAGAATGCATATGTTTTTTCGCCAAAATTCCGATACACCAGCGCTGAATTATTTGCCAGGGTGCGATACCATGAATTTGATGAAGAACTCCCGGAAGTTGTCCAGAAGTCTGCGCCGGTGGCAAGTGTTTCGAACCCCCCGGAAGGTAATCTATATCCACCCGGCAGACACATGAACCCACTTGAATTTGTTGCACCGGTGTTTGGATTTGCCCAATGACTTGTCCCAACCTCTTTCATCTTTCCACCGGCATTTGTACCTTTCCATCCTGTGGTCGCGCAATTTATTGAAGCATCAAGGTAAGTTTCCATCTGGCACCATTCAACATCTGAAGGAACATGCCAGCCCACCGGACAAATTCCCTGCCGACCGCTTGGATTCGAATTACTGGCAAGTGAATAATTCATTAATTCATCCCACTGATAAAGACCGCCATATACCGCGCAGTTGGCATCAAGGTCGTTATTGCAATATTTTTCAATGGTATCATTGTTTTTTTGATTTATTGAACCGCTGATCCTTGTCCCTATATTGAGGTTTTCCTTCATCCAGCATTGGGAGCCGATCAATACAGTATTGTAGGTTTTACCATCACGGGTATCGGTGAAAGCTTGTCCGCAAATGAATGAACAGGAAAGCGTTGACTGGTTCAGCGTTGTCACTGCAGAATTGCCGCAGGCGCTGTAAGCCCACACATATCGGGTGTATGGAGTGTTACATGTAAGGCCGGTTTCGGTTATGGTTGTAACACCTGCCAGATTAGTTGCCGTAGCATAATTGTTTGTGGTGTTCCACTTGTATCCGGTCGCATAAGAAACAGGATTCCAATTCCAGGTGATATGAATGGAGGTTGGTACATGAATACCTGAAGAAGGAGGTCGTGGTAGCAGGCAGCCTGGATTAAAGATACACCATGCTCCGCTGATAAACATCACCAGGGCGCCACCGCCGGCATTGCCACAATCAGTACAATAAAGCAGTAAACCATTTGCAGGATTCATTATGGAATCCACCCTGACATGGGTCACCCGGGGAAGAAGTAATCCTTTGCTGGTAGACTTTACGTCCAGCATTGCTGATTGATCGGGTTGGGTACTATCGACACTGATGCTAACCTGGGCAATAATGCTGATCCCTGAAATCAGGAACATGGCTAAAAAAGTAATTATTTTTTTCATGGCTCGACTATATTTGTGAATAACTGTGTTGACTCTATTAACCGTGAACAACAGTTAGGCTTGTTAATTACTTAACAGCTTGACTGTGTGAGGCTAACGAATGCCCAAATATAACAATTTTTTCAATTTCAAAACATTTACCAAACATATTTATCGCTATTTTATCGAGAGAGATGTGGGTATGATAGTGGCGATTTTTCCAGACAAACTCAACCGGCTCCAAAAACCTACCAGTTGAGTTTGCCTATTCGGAAAATAAATAATCCTAATTTATGGCAGTATATTATATTTACTGCCAATTTATATATTTTTATACCTTTGTTACATGAGTTCAAAGGAACAAATACTTTTAGACCGGATCATTGGTGTGCTTAATCGCACGGCACCAGATGCTGAATTATATTTATATGGTTCAAGGGCAAGACATGACGCTAAACAAATATCTGATTGGGATTTGTTGATATTACTGAACGCAAAGAATGTCTCCTTCGGGTTTGAGACAAAATTTATGGATGAATTCTATGATCTTGAAGTTGAAACAGGAGCGATTATTTCACCATTGATTTACACTAAGACAGATTGGGATGAGAATCACGCAATTACTCCATTATTTGAAAACATTCAAAGAGAAGGGATCAGAATCAAATGAAGGGGACCAAGGATGATCTGATTAAGTACAGAATGCTGAGATCACGTGATACGTTTGAGGATGTTTAGTGTTTTCTTAAAACATCGAGCCTCGTTTCCAGCAATAGTTGGTATTTATCTTTCATTTCCCTGGATAAAAAACTGATTTCTATCAATTCCTTCCATTTTGTAACTGCTGAAAAGATCGTTTCCATCACTTTGTCAATACTTCTGGAAGTTAACTCACATCGTTCGCCTCCAAAATAGTTTACAAGGATACCACGGGTTAAATGTTTCTTTTTTCCCCTCAGGGGCAGGGCAATTTCTTCTTCCTGTTTTTTATATTCAATTGTTGAGTTAACAAGGTCATAACATGGGGAAAGGGTGACTTTTTCATTTTCAGTAATCACAGAAAAATTCTTCAAATGCGAATCTTCATTGCCAACCAAATAATTAAATATAATGAGTTTAAACAGTGTTACCTTTTCAACTGCGGGAAAAGTACAGTAATCATCGATCAATTTAACAACCTTCTCCATGCTGTAATTATACTTTGTGTCTCTGGTCAACCCTGCCAATTGGGCAAAATCCTCTAAAGGCACCTTGTCGTTCTTTCCTTTTCTGTCAAACCTTTTGATGAAATAGGTTAGTGTACCGTCCTTTGACCATATTAAACCGTGTAGCGGAACCTTCAATCCAACCTCAGCAGCAAGTTTCATGGTCAGGTCTTCATTCTCCGGCATTTCCGGATAAAGATGATGCT
>JBAXFM010000082.1:0-18718 GCA_037139855.1 Bacteroidota bacterium | reverse complement strand
TCCTGCGGTTTGTTTTCCACCAATGAGCTGAACGGAGACTCCACAGTATGGATGAAAGAAGGAGCAAACTCCATCGGGAATGTGATCATTGATATGGTCGATGCCCGGCAAACGGATGGTTTTATTGCCATTGGCACCCATGGGAACGGTGTTTACAGCGCCTATTATAACCCTTCGGCGGGTATTGAAGAATCAAATGGAACCCAGTTGTTCCAGGTTGGAAATGTTTTTCCGACCCCGGTGAAAGATGTTGCAAACGCCGAATTGAATGTCCAAACCCGGATGACCCTCCAGGCGATACTGTATTCAAATGCCGGAAAACTGGTAAAAGTGTTTGAAGATCAAACCATCAAGCCCGGGAAACAGCAGGTCGCTTTTCAAATGGGCGAACTTCCTGTAGGGGTTTATTATCTGGCTTTCAGGGATGGGAAAAAGATGGTTGTGAAAAAGGTGGTTAAAGCACGATGGTGAGGTTTTTCCCGGAAGTAAATTCAAATTTTTCAAAACCGGCATTTACCGTGATCGTCCCCGGGTTTTGTTTGAAAGTAAACTCCAGATGGCGTGATTTGGCAATATTCATCAGGGTAATGGCTTTTTCGATTCCATCGCCACGCTGAAAGTTGACCACCTCATCGGGCAGCGCAAGCCGGTTGCCATCGTAAATAGATTCGTTTGGCCAGGATTGCATTTGCTCAAAAACCTGCTGCATCTCTCTATCCCTGAATTGTTCGATGGAAACAGGATTTCGCTCAAAAACAGCTTTAAAAAATGGTTTCCAGTCGCAGGAGTCCATGTAACGGCCAGCGTAGAAGGCCAGGTCGGCGATAAGTGATGCAGCCCCCTCCCGACCTCCCCCAAAAAGGGGAGGGGTGATGGTAGTAGCAGATTCGTTGGGTAATTGTGACAAATGACGAGTGACGAATGACGAATGACGAATAGAAGAAAGGTACGCGATGATTTCTTCGCGGGTTTGATCAGGGGTTATGATGATTGCTGTGGACGCGGAGAAGTTTTTTTGCGTGGATGGAAGCCGGGGCACAGTATGAACAAACTTTTTCAGGTCGGTGAAAAACTCCTCATTTGGTTCGAGGCGGGGAAAGGTTTGTTTCAAAGCTTCGATGAAATCAGGATAAGGTTTCAGGTTGAAAAGTTCATCATCAGGATGAATTCTGAACCTGTGATCGATGGGCCGGAGATAAACATCCTCCTCATCCATCTCACAATAAAGCTTTCGTCCGGTTTTGGCGCCAAGGCGCTCTTTGCTTCCATGTTCATATCCAAAGGCTTTTTCGAGCTGGATATAGTGGTTGGCCCCATGGCAGACGAAGCAAAGCTGAAATAGTTTCTGGTGGCGGCTGTAGTCGCGGAGGAAATTCATAAATATCTCGAAATCAACCGGGGTTTCCAGGAATTTCGAGAGTTTATCCCTGAATCCATTGTATGCATGCTGATCAATGGTCGCTTCGGGGTACATGGTATGTATCCAGCCGGTATTGTGAGCAATATAGGTGACCTGTTCATGCTCCAGTGCGCGCCGTGCCAGGGCAGATAATTCGGTGCCGTTGTACCACATCGATTTGGTAACAATGCGCCGGTTATTGGTGAGTACCCCTTCGTCGACCAGGATAAAATTTTGCGAATGAAGGGGGGTTCCCATCAGAAAAATCTTTTCGAGCGGCACTTCGGCAACTACGAATAAAGCTGCTGCATATAAACAGGCCAGCGATACACATTCACCGGCACCAGTCAAATGATTGGGCTTGAAGCGAAAAGCATTCATCGCCTCCAACGTTTCTGTTTTCCAATAAGGAATAATGTCTGAATCGAATTTATCCAGCCCGAAATGGCGTCGGATATCCATGTCGAAATAATATTTATCGCCTTCATATCCAAAGAGGGCATTGGATCTGGATAGCATATCGGTGTCGACAAATTCGCTGAAGCGGCTGATCTCGGTATTTTTATCGGTTAGGCCCCATGTTTCGAGGTCGAGGTTGAAGTTGTAATGGTCCATCACATATTGCTTTACGCGATGTATCTTTTTCAGCGGCCCCATCTTTCTGATTCCGATAAACCAGGGATCTTCGCGCCATTTCCAAATTTCGGGCGACATAATGTTGGCCAGTACCAGGGCATAGAGGAGGTCGGGAAAAATGAAGATCTCCATGTCGCTCAGGGTAAAGGCTGAGCTGTATTTTTCGAGGGTTTTCTTATCCATTTCAGATCTATAGAGATTTTGTTGAAAAAAGTTCTCGCAGATTTCCGCGGATTAAAGCGCAGATTTCCGCAAAAAAAATCTTATAAGATATATCAGCGGGAATCTGCGTGAAAAATCAGCGAGAATCAGCGTGAAATAATTACGTTGCCTGCAGCGGAGTGCAAAGATAATAAAAACGCCCGGAGTGGTACCCCGGGCGTTTGTGATTAAAAGGTTAAGAAAAACGGGAAAGACTATTGCACCACCAGCTTCAGTGTTTGACGAACATTCTGACTGTTTACCCGGAAGAAGTAAACGCCTGCCTGCAAAATTGAAATATCCATCTGGTAATTTCCACTCAGATCCACATTGGTTTTGGTAATCATTTCTGATCCCAGTGAATTGTAAATACTGATGTCGGCATTCATGGTTTTTGACGGAATCAGGGTCACCCTCTGACTGGCCGGGTTCGGGAAAATAGTTACAAGTCTTGACTGTGTATTTTCCTGCATTCCAACACCACCGGCCGCAACAGCTACCGTGAAAGTAGTTGAAAATGAACTAACGCCGCAGGTATTGACACTCTTAACCTTAACACTTGCTGATCCAGTATACGTCAGATTCCAGGTGGCAGTACCAATGGTGCCTGAACCTGTCATGGTACCTGCAGCAGCAGGAGTAACTTCCCAGGAATAGGTCGTTGCATAGTTGCCACCGGTGGTGTTGTAATCGGTGGTGGGAGTTGATCCGGAATAAACGCTGGATGGACCAACCGGTGCGCCCGGAACTGCAGGAGCTTCCGGGTCAACAGACACTATGGCCGCACCGGTCATGTTATTGGTGCAATTGCCGGAAGTGGTGCTGGCGACAACGGTGTAATTGCCTGCCGTCATTTGAGTGCTGAAGCTGATGGCGCTGCCCGTTCCTACAACAACGTTTGTGGTGGCTGTATTGTTGAGGTAAAGGGTATAGTTGGTCGCAGTTTGTGAGCCGCTAAGTCCGACAGGAACCCCCGTACCGCCAACAGCACAGTAAGCGCCGCCGCCGGTCACATTAAATGCAGTTGGCCCTGCCGATACGTTGATGGTAAGCGGAGAAGACCATATTCCTTCGCAACTGCCGTTGATTCCCTTTACTTTGAGGGTTGCAGCGCCCGTAAAAGTTCCACTCCATGCGATGTTCAGAGAAGTGCCACTTGGATAAAGCGCCCCTGCATCAGCAGGAACGAGTTCCCAGGAGTAAGAGCTGGCGTTTGTTGCGCCGGTGGTGGTATAAGTAATGGTTCCGGGGTTCATGCAAAGCGAGGTGGATCCTGCTGGCGTTGCAGCCTGACCAGGTTCGGTGCTGATGGTGATGTTGAGAAATGGCGTCCAGGGACTGGTGCCACAGGCATTGTTCGCCCTGACCTTTAACTGGGCGATGCCGGTAAAGGCGTTGTCCCAGTTGATCACACAGCTGACGCCATTGTTGGTTAACACGCCGGCCGAAGCAGGGGTGAGGTCCCAGGTATAGCCGGTAGTATTGGGAACACTGTTGGTGGTATAGGTTTGATCGGGAGGGTTTATGCATAAACCACTGATACCCTGAGGAATCCCGGGGGCAACAGGAGCGCTGTTTACATTGATGTAGGCAGCTTTTGACATGGTGCCAGCCTGATTTCCTGCAATGTTGAAGGCATTCAGGGTTACATCATAGGTGCCTGCTGCATTGTAAACAACCACCGGATTTTGTAAAGTTGAAGTTGCAGGATTTCCGCCAGGGAAGGTCCAGCTCCAGCTGGTGGCGCCGGTTGATAAGTCGGTATAGTTGACCGTCATGGGTGAGCAACCACTGGTGGGGGTTCCCGAAAAATTGGTGGGTAGCGGGAGCGCAAGTGCATTCAACGCCTTCTTGGCTCCATTGTAAATCGTTTTGGTGCTATTATCCTGTACAAAGGCAATCAGCTCGCAATCATTGGTAACCCATCCCGGGTCTTTGGCGAAAGTAAGTGTTAATACAACTGTATTTCCCGAGGCAAAACTAATGTCTGTTCCGGTAGCGCCTGGAACCATCAAACGTTCTGTGTCATTGATGGTACTTTGTCCCTGCCAGGAATAAGCAATTCCTGATTCAGTAAGCACGAGGTGTGCTTTTAAGGATGTGCCGGCAATGGCAGCAACTTTTGTAATGGTGAGGGTGATGGTATAATTGTTCCCGGTGTTATATCCGGCAATATCAATGGTAAGCGGTGACAACACGGCATACTGCTGATTATACAGTGGCAGATACTGGGGATACATACTGGTTGTATAGCTTCCACCCACATAATTCACGGTTCCGTCAAAAAATGTGGTCGGGTAACCGGAGATCCCATAATAGGAGCACCTTGTGCCTGCGGCGGCATTGTAAAACGGGTCGGAGGAGGGATTGTAATTGTGATATTCAATTACAGCCACATTTGCTCCGCTGTTAAGGAGGTCCTGGGCGCCCATGGCGGCTCCGGGGCAGTATTGGCACCCGGTACCGGTACCAATTTCCATGATGACCATGTTACGTTGCACAGCCTGAGCAAAAGTGAAGTAAGCAAGAAACATGGCAACAACAATAAGTAATGTTTTTTTCATAAGCAGGTTGATTTTTTAGGATGGGTTAGAACTCGTTGCAAAAGTATGCAGATTTTTTCATATCATGATGGTTTTAAATGCCGAATGTTATATTTTTCACAAAATATGTTAGGGTGTAACACCCTCATCGAAAAAATTAGGGTGGGATATATTGTTATCGTACCGGTTTACCAATGAAAATATTCCGTAAGTTTGCCCGACTAAAATGAACATCATGTATTATTCAGGACAAGAAATCGTTGAAATCGCCGTCAGAATAGAAGAAAACGGCAACGAGTTTTACACTGCAGCCGCAGAAATGATTCCAGGCAGCAACGACATCAAGGGCTTATTTTTCGATCTTGCCGAGAAGGAGATTCTGCACATCTCGATTTTCCAGAAACTTGTTGAGAAATTTGATGCCGAAGGTTTTGATTTCAGCAGCGAAGATGCTACTGATTACATCAATCACCTGGCCGAATCACACATTTTCGGGAAACCGGATGCTGGCAAAGAGATGGCAAAAACGATCAAAACCCCAAAAGAAGGGCTTGAAATCGCCTTCAAATTTGAGAACGACAGCGTGGCTTTTTACACGGAACTGATGAAATACGCCCGCAGTGATTCAAAACAGCTGGTGCAGCAAATCATCGATGAGGAAAAGGAACACGCAGCCGAAATCAGGAAGTTTCTGTAAACGGAATTCTGTAACCGTTGTTCAAATCATTTCATGTAGATCATTCTCCCTGTTTCAATACGGTCATTTACCTTTAACCGGTAAATGAAAACACCGGTAGTCAGTTGGGCATGGGTTGTCAGATCATTCGATTTGAGCATCACTTCGTAATATCCGGGAGATTTGAATTCGTTTACCGGTTCCGCAACCTGAATCCCGAAAACATCAAACACTTTTAAAGAAACAAAACCCGGGGATAAAACCCGATAGCCAATCGTTGTCTCTGTTTGAAATGGATTGGGATAATTGTGGATCATCCCGGTTGATCCGGCCTGGTGTTGGTTTTCATCAACTCCTTCGAGGCTTGAAAAATCAATGGGAACTGTCCATATCTGATATGTCCCTGTCGAATTGTCCATCCACACAGTCCAGATTTTTGAGTCGGTCGAGGTGAGGTCGATGACATCGCCCTGGTAACCCTGCCCCAATCCACCGATAGGAGCGGGTTCAAAATGGTGGTCACTGATTTCAACCTCTTTCCAGGTGGCGCCTCCATCGAGCGACCTGGCCAGGAATACTCCTGTTGAATCATTGGTAGTGGTGCGGTCATCATAAAAAATGATGTTGACGGCGCCAAATTTATCGATGTGAATATTGGGAAAATACTGGGTTTTCCCATTGTTTAACGCATCCTGGTTTACCCGGATTCCTGGCGACCAGGTCAAGCCATCATCCGTGGAACGATATAAAATGATGTCAGGATCGGTGCCAGCCGGTGCATGGTCTTTTTGCCCGGTTACAATATAAATATAACCCCGGTGAGGGCCGTTTGTGGTGTCAACGGCCACAGTAGGCAGTCCGTTTACCCTGATATTGTTCTTGTTCGATAATATTCCAGTGATCCCGTTTACGCTGAAGGCATTTTCGGTAACCTGCCAATCCCCGCCACCGTTGGAAGATTTCGCAAAACCAACCATGATCTCCTTGAACGGAGACGTATCGGTAACACCCGCCCAGCAAAGATAAACTTTGCCGTTCAGCCCGATGGCCAGGTCTCCACCAGCGCTCCTGTTTGTGGGATTGTTAACCTGTTTGGGCGTGGTCCAGGCCTGGGCTCCGTTGTTGGTGTAAGCAAACATAAGGGGAAAAGGTGACGCGAATTTCACATAGGCGGCATAGCTTCTGCCGTAATATAAACTTGCCGGGCCAACATCTGTTGTTAACGATGCTCGTTCAAGATCGTCGGTGGAGATAACTTTTTGCAAGGACCAGGTTTGACCTTTATCATATGAATAGTGAGAATATAACCCGACAAAAGGCGACCGGCCCAGCCTTGTCAGAATGAAGGTTCCATTTTTGTCAATCGTAATTCCGGGATCTCCGCCATGAAAAGCAATCGGTTCACCGGTACAGGTATCATTCCCTTGCCAGGTAGTTCCTCCGTTGGTAGTGGTATAAATACCCTCGCTGATAAAAAATGGAACAAAGGTGATGGTGTTGCAGGCTGCAAACATGGTATTCTGATCCAGTGGGCTTTTAACAAGGAATACCTCTGTTTGAGACACATTGCTCGGATGGATCCGGTAGCTCTTTCCGATTTTCAATGGATTGTCGTTCGCAGGATTGGTCTGAGCCGTTAATCCCGTCAGGGCAAACAGCAGGACCAGTAATAAATATGCATGTTTCATTGATGTGATTTTTTATCCGTTCCAGTCACTTTTAAAAAACAAATCCCCAATTGACCGAACCAGTGAAATTTCTTGGTGCGCCTGCATTATAGAAATGCTTATCGGCGGAGTTGGTGTTTGTATAACCGACATAAATCTGATTAAAGATGTTGTTCACTCCGGCGTAGGCCGATAATCTGAAGTGGCCAAATTTCAGGTCAACCCCCAATGCAGTATTCACCAAATTGGCCAAATTGGTTTGATCGCTGTTTGCATCATCTACCCAAAGTCCGCTCAGGTACTGATAAGCCACTTGTGCAAAGATACCGGTTTTTTCTCCCAGCGGGTGTTTATATGAAAGTGACAGGTTCAGATTATTCCGGGGAATATTGGGTTCGGCGTTACCGGCAAAGTCACGATAAATCGCCACAATATTCCCGGCGGAGTCAGTTTCCAGTGAATTGGCTTTGTAATTACTATAAATAAAATGAGCATAAGACCAGGACATCGAAAGCGTAAGGTCGGTCACTATTTCCAGCTGACTGCCCACCTCAAACCCGAGCCGGTTTGTTTTGGTTGCATTTCTGTAATATTCATCCCCGTAAATTTCATAGGGCACAATTTCATGTTCAATGCCGCACTGGAAAAACCGTGCATTGAGCTGAAATTTTCTGAAGAAAACGGCTGCATTTCTTTTAACCAGGTCAACATTGATTCCTGCGTCAAAGGTTTTTGAAAGTTGGGCCATCAGGTCCTGGTTATAGAGGTACGATGGATAAACGCTTTCCAGTTCCCGGTCTTCCGGACTTTTAAAACTGAAGCCATAAGATGTGAATAAATTTATATTGCTGGTTATCTTATAGTTTAATCCGATGTAAGGAGATACAGCATGGTATCTTTTTTTATCAGAACGGGATGGCACTGTTTCTTCCGACACGTGGTAGGTTACGTTGTCGTATCTGGCGGAAACCTCCAGAAATAGTTTTTTGCGAACCAGTTCAAAATTATCCGTGATGAAGCATCCTGAACTATTGGTGTTTGCATGCATAATCTGTTCAAGCTGGTCGCTTTTTTGTCCACCCCGGTTCTCGTATTCTTCTTCTCTTTCAGGTTGCTTATAAATGTTTCCCCCCAAAGATAATTCATTGTCGCGTTCCCATAGATGGCTGGTCATGGTATATGCGATGTTCAACCCCAGGCCATATTTACTGATAATCTTATAATCCTTGGTAGAGCGTGTTAAATTCTCAATTTTTCCAGTACCGGAAATCTCAATTTTTTGATTCAGCGATTTGCCGAAACATGCGCTGTAGTAAAGATCCAGTCGTCCTTTCGCCACGATTCTTTTCTCATCACGGTTCACTGCTCTGGGATCGGCCAGAAACGGATTCTCTTCAAATTCACTTTTTGTGAGGGACCCCGGGCGTTTTTCTACGCCATTGAAATAATTTCCGCTGACTTGCAGTGTCGTGTTGGTTGAAGGAGCGGTTTCAACCATCAGATTCAGGGTATGACCATAATCGTTGCCATGCACCCGGTAACCGTTGAAATTACGGTAACTGTAACTGCCAAACAGGTTGTATTTATTTGTTTGAACATTTGTTTTTATCCCGTTGATGAATAATCCATACGAACCGATTTGATTAAACTGAAGGATGGTGTCAACAGGTGTGGGTAGCAAAAGGATAACAGAATCGGCCGGGATGCCGGCCATCCTCCATTCAACAGGGAATGCCTCCATGCTTTGTGAAAAAAACAGGGTTAAAACAAGAATAAATGGAATCGTATATTTCATTTCCTGCAATACTTGATCAGAATGTATACCCCAGATTCAGCGAAACGAAATAATCCCTTGGCGCTCCGGCTTCATAAAACCGCTTATTGGCGGAGTTCGTATTGGTAAATCCGACATACACTTCATTAAACATATTGTTAATTCCTCCAGAAGCCATCAGGTTAAACCCGCCAAATTTAAGATCGATCCCCACCAATCCGTTCAGCAGGTTGTATGCTTTGGTTTTATCACTGTTGGCATCGTCGACATACATTCCGCTGATGCCCTGGTAACTGGCTTTAGCGAAAATATTCACATGTTTTCCAAGGGGATGAGCATAAGAAAGCGACATGAAAAGGTTGTTTACCGGTACGCTTGGTACCGTGTTTCCCGAAAAGTCTTTGTTAATGGTGATTAAATTTCCGATAGAATCTTCTTCTATTGTTTGGGCTTCATAGGTTTTGTAGTGAAATGCAGACCATGTGTAAGATACACCGAAGTTCAGATTGGTGAATATCTCAAGCTGGGCGCCCATTTCGGCGCCTTTTCTGTTGGTGATGGCTGCATTGCGGTAATACACATCGCCAAGTACTTCGTACGGAATAATCTCGTTGTTGATGCGGATATTGAACAACGTTACCTCATAGGACAATCTTTTAAGAAAATCCTTATCCCATCTGAACATATTCCCTTTGATCCCAAGTTCGAAGTTTCCCGATTCCTGTGGTTTAAGATCAGGGTTAAAAAGATATGCCGGATCGGGACTTCCCATTTCATTGGCCGCCGGGGCATCGAAGCTTAACCCATACGAAGTGTAGAGGGCTACCAGTGGCGTAAGTTTGTAATTCAGCGCCAGTTTTGGTGTAAATGCATTGTATGGTTTACGATCGGAACGGGAAGGCAGTGTTTGTTCGGCCTGGGTATATAACACATGATCGAACCGGCCGGTGAGTAAAACAAACATTTTTTCTTTGAGAATCTCAAAATTGTTCGAAATGTAAAAACCTTCGTTTTCAATGTTTTCGCTTTCAATTTGCTGGATCTGATCTCCTTTGGCGCCATGGATGTTCTGATAATATTCCGTGCGTGCCGGTTGGGAGAACAGATCATAACCCACAGAAAATTCATTGTGCCGGGATATGATCATTGATTTGTTGATGTACCGCGCACTCAGTCCGAGACCATAACGGTTGATGATCCGGTAATCGGCGGCGGTTCGTTCAAAGAACTTGATGGTTCCAAAAGCGGTAATTTCTATTTCATTGTTGAGGTTGCCGCCGAAGGTAGCATCGTACCGCACACCGATCCTTCCCTTGGTTGTGATCCTTTTCTCATCACGGTCGATAGATCGCTGGTCGGCCTGGTAGGGATCCTGCTCAAATTCGCTTTTGGTGAGTGAACCCGGCAGTTTGATGGCGCCATCGACAAAATATCCCAGAATCGACAACTTTGTATGTGCCGACGGCGTGGCTTCGAGCACCATATTTACGATGTGCCAATATTCATTGTTGTGTTGCCGGTAACCGTCGTAATTCACATAGCTGTAGGAGGTCAGGAATCGGTATTTATCGGTTTTAATGGCTGCTTTAAACCCGTTTTTATGCAAGCCAAACGATCCGAACTGGTTGAACTGAACCACAGATGACCGGTCAAAGTCAAGGTCGTTCATGAAATTAGCAACCCCGCCGGGTGCATTTGTATATAAAGAGGAGGCATTCCCCTTCACGATTTCAATGCGGCCAATGGAGTTGAAATCAAGGGCTTCAAGCCGCGTCTGACCATCGGGTTCCGATTCGGGAATGTCATCAAGCAGGATTCGGATCCCTCTTACCCCCGAGTTGGAGCGGCTGCCAAATCCCCGGATGGAAAAACGAACATCATGGTCACCATACCGCGACTGTAAAAAAAGCCCAGGAACCGCTGAAAGCATGTCGTTGGAGCCTATTTTACGATCGTATTTAAAGTTGGAATAATTGATACGGACCACCGAATAGGGAATATCGATGATCCGTTTTGATACCCTGGTGGCAGAAATCACCACTTCGTCGAGATCATAGGAAATCGTGTCGGGCACTTTCGCCACAGAGTCGCTTAATAAAATTTTCTGGCCGGAGGCATCGTAAAACCAGGCGAACATTGCAAACAGTAATATGGCAATCTGCTTTGCAACTTGTTTGCGGTGTAACAACCTTGTCATATACCGAAAAGTTTCTTCAAAGATAATCAATAGATCATTTGCAAAAATAGTATCCTGTTTTTGTTTTCGGGTATATTATGTACTTTTGAAGTGAAAACCGATTGATAAATCTAAACACAAAAACCATGAAAAAATTTTTACTATTGTGGATTGCAGGATTGCTTCTGGCACAGATTTCGGTGGCACAGATTTCAGGAATCAAATCAATTCCGGGAGATTATGCCGGTGTTGCTGCGGCAATTGCAGCAATGAATACCAGTGGGGTAGGCCCGGGCGGGGTTACTTTTAATGTCAATGCAGGATTTGTTGAAACTTTTCCCACTTCCGTGGCAGGGTTAATTACTGCCACCGGTACAGCAGCAAATCCGATCATATTTCAAAAATCAGGAACCGGATCAAACCCATTAATTACCGGGGGATTGATTACGGCATCCTCATCAACGGATGGAATCATCGTTATTGCAGGCGGGGATTATATCACCTTTGATAAAATCGATCTCCAGGAAAACTCAGGCAATTCAGGCACCAACCTGCATGAGTGGGGATACGCCCTCGTAAAGGCTTCGGCAACGGATGGAGCGCAGAACAATGTCATCAAGAATTGTGCTGTCACCTTGAATAAGTCCAACCTGGCTTCAGTGGCCATCTATGGCGGAAACCACCTGGCATCCTCCACCACCGCCCTTACCGTTACCGCCATGTCGGGAACCAATTCAAACAATAAGATTTTCGGCAACACCATTTCGAATACTTACGTCGGTATATCTATGACCGGATTTGCCGATGCAGCGGTTCCGCCGGTTTACTTTGACCAGAACAATGAAATTGGCAAAGACGGTGGCAACGGACTCACCAATTTCGGGGGTGCCGGATCGACCATTTACGGCATCTATGCCGGTTATCAAAACGGACTAAAGGTGGCCAACAATAACATCTCCGGACCCATTACCTACACCGGTTCCGGATCATGTTACATGCTTTACACCACGAATGGCAATTATTCCAATCTTGACATTTATGGCAATACCATATCTGTTCAGTTTACAGCCACCACCGGAAGTTTTTACGCCATATACAGCGGAATGGGCCATTCCGGCACCAGCAATACGGTAAATGTTTACAACAATACGATCACCAACTGCACCCATTCGGGTTCCACGTCAGGCTCGATGTTCCTGCTCTACCACATCGCCACCTGTTTTACCTTGAATATCTATGGCAACCAGATCACAAACAACACACTGGGTTCTGCTACCGTTACTGCCACCGGCTCATTCGCCGGAATGTACACTTTTGGAGCCAGTACCATATCGGGAAGTACCGAGAATGTTTATAACAACACTATTACGGGCAACCAGCGGATCCAATCCGTTGCCGGGGCAGGAACCACCTGGTACATGTACAGTTCGGCCTCCCGTCTGACTACAAATATTTACAACAACACGATCAGCAACAACACACCGGCGGCAACCGGGGTCACTTATTGTATCTATAATACCTCAGGACCCAACATTAAAAATATCTATGGAAACACCATCTCAAATATCCTCAGTGCGAGGGGCACTTTGTATGGAATTTACCAGACCACCGGAACGGCGATCAATATTTACAAAAACAAAATTCAGAATCTTAATGCTGTAAATGCTGCGAATATCGTGTATGGGGTATATATATCAAGTGGGACCACTGCCAATGTTTACAACAACATGATCTCGGAACTTAAAACGCCGGCATCCACCAGTAATCCTGCTATTTATGGATTGTACATCAGCACACCAACATCATGCAATGCATGGTATAACACCATTTACCTGAATGCCACCAGTACCGGCGCCTCCTTCGGCGCTGCAGGAATCTACGGATCAGCCACTCCTTCCATTGAACTCCGGAACAATATCGTGGTGAACAATTCGACTCCCGGCGCCACTGGCCGTGTCGTTGCCTATCAAAGGTCTGCGGCAAGTCTTGCCACCTATTCATCAGCATCGAATAACAACGATTTCTGGGCCGGAACACCCGGGGCATCCAATCTTGTTTTCTATGACGGGACCAACTCGGTCCAGACACTGGCGGATTATAAAACGCTGATGTCGCCAAGAGAGTCTGTTTCTGTAACGGAAAATCCGCCATTTGTCAATGTGGCGACCTCCCCCTATGACCTTCATTTGCAAACCACCATTCCGACCCAATGCGAAAGTGGCGGTTCGGTGATCGCAACACCTGTAAGCATCACCGATGATTATGACGGCAATTCCCGTTTTCCGAATTCCGGTTATCCGAACAATCCGCTCTCACCTGCCACGGCACCCGACCTCGGAGCCGATGAGTTTGCCGGATTGCTTCTGGACATTACTCCTCCGAATGTAGTTTTTACGCCATTCCTCAATACCGCTTCAACACTGGCACGAACACTTACAACCACTATAACGGATGCTACCGGTGTACCCACCTCCGGGTTAGGGTTGCCGGTTCTCCGCTGGAAAATCAACAGTGGTGGCTGGAACAGTGCAACAGCCACGTTTGGAGGTGGAAACCAATACTCCTTTACTTTCGGAGCCGGCGCGCTGTTGAATGATGTAGTGTCGTACTATATTGTTTCCCAGGATATTGTTTCAACCCCTAACGTTGGGTCAACGCCGTTAGCCGGGGCAGGTGGATTTTCAGTCAATCCCCC
Source organism: Bacteroidota bacterium (assembly GCA_037139855.1). Taxonomy (GTDB): domain Bacteria; phylum Bacteroidota; class Bacteroidia; order Bacteroidales; family FEN-979; genus CAIVAT01. Next base: position 4,951 of record JBAXFM010000082.1, on the reverse strand, counting down.
GGCCTGCACCACGCCCCCAACCACACCTTACACATATACCACCGTATCCCCCTTGTCCGGTGTTTAGCCGGTGGGTGTCGGGCAGGTTTATCCCACCATCACGGCTGCCGTGGCAGATCTTAACATCAAAGAGGTGGTGGGTCCTGTAACGTTTGAACTCTGGGATGTGAATTATTCAACATCAGAGACCTTCCCGCTGATCATTGGCCCCTATGCAGGGATGAGTGCCACCAATACCGTGAAATTCAAACCCAAGGCAGGTGTTACTACAACTGTTACCGGTTCTTCCACCTCAGGAATCGTTGTATTATACGGTGTAAATTACATCACCCTTGATGGGTCAAACAGCGGTGGGACCGATAAGAACCTCACCTGGGAAAATTCCAATACCGCTGCAAATACCTACGTGATAGGCGTGTTTAATTACAATGGCGCCGGAGCAAGCAACTGTACCATCAAAAACTGCCTGATCAAAGCCAGCAGCCAGGTGACCAACTCAACGTATGCAATCATCCTGAACGCAGCCGGAGGGGGTTATAACAACATCGTCATCGACAACAACACGATTTTCAGCGCCCGCTACGGGATGCAGTTTGCCGGTGTTTCAACATCCCTGGCAACCAACGGACAAATCACCAACAATATCATTGGCTCAACTGTTGATGCCTCTGCCATTCAGTACCGCGGAATTCTGCTGAGTTATGCAGATAATACGCTGATCAGCGGAAACGAGATCATGGGCGCGCCGGCCGGGAATGCAAATACCTATCAGACCGGAATTTACATCATTTCCGGGGTGACAAACACGAAGATCAGGAAAAATAAGATTCACGATTTTTATTACACGGGCAGCTCCGGATATGCCAGTTACGGAATTTATTATGGCGCAGAATCCACCACTCCGACGGAAATCTCCAACAATATCATTTATGCAATCAAATCGGACGGAGACCCGGGCAACCAGAATTATGATCCGGCAGGCATCTACCTGTTTACAGGCGGGAATTGCCAGATCTATTACAACACCATCAACATGACCGGAGCGACCCTGTCGTCAACCTACCTGAGTTTCAGCGCATGCATATCGATCGCAAACGGCATTCCCAACCTGGATATCCAGGACAACATTCTGAAAAACTCCATGACCCCGGTTTCGGGAACAGGGAATAAAACCTATGCCATCTACAATGCCGGTGCCAACAGCTCTTTTACGCCCATCAATTACAACAACTATTTTGTTGATGGCATCAATCCCAACATTGGCTACCAGGGCGCCGACCAGGCAACCCTGGCTGCATGGAAAGCTGCAACCGGGCAGGATGCCAGTTCGGTGAACCTGAACCCTGCCTTTGTCTCTGCAACCGATTTTCATCCCACCAATGCGGCCATGGGGCACCTGGGAGTCTATCTGTCATCCGTTCCAACCGATTTTACAGGGGTAAGCCGCACCAGTCCTCCAGATCACGGCGTATATGAGTATTCTGTTGATCCCGTTGTGACCACCGTCGCAGCCACACTTGTTGCAACCAACACAGCAACGTTAAATGCCTCAACAAATCCGTGGGGATTCACAGTCAACACCTTTTTTGATTACGGTATGACCACAGCGTATGGTTCCACCCTGGCGGGATCTCCTTCCAGTGCAACCGGCAGCAGTGTGACTGCCTACAGCGCGGCCGTATCCTCACTTGTTCCCGGAACGACCTATCACTTCAGGGCCCGGGTTGTTACCACCGGAGGGCTCACTGCCTATGGCAACGATTTCACCTTCACCACGCTGGTACCTGCACCTTCAGTCGTTACCACTGCGGCAACCGCAATCACCGCCAATACCGCTACCCTCAATGGAACAGTGAATGCCAATGGCTCATCCACCGTTGCAAAATTCGAATACGGACCGACAATTGCCTATGGCACGCTTGTCACCGCTGTTCAAAGTCCGGTAACCGGAAGCACGGTCACACCCATCAATATTGGTATTTCAGGATTACAGCCGAATACGCTGTATCATTTCAGGGCTGTTGGAACCAATTTGGGAGGAACGGTCAATGGAGCCGATCTCACATTTACCACATTGGCCGAGATCCCCACTGTAATAACCAACATCGCAACGAACATTCAACCGGCTTCTGCCCAGCTCAATGGCACAGTAACCGCGAAAAATGCAGCAACTACCGTGACGTTTGAATACGGTTTGACAACATCCTATGGCAGCAGCATGGCAGCTACTCCCGCAACCGTAACGGGCAACACCGCCACTCCTGTTTTGGCGAATATTTCCGGGTTAACAGGCAACACTACCTACCATTTCCGCTGTGTCGGGGTCAATTCAGCCGGAACAGTCAATGGGGCCGACCAGTCGTTCCTCACGGGATGCCCGGTACCTTCAGCGGCGGGGACCATTTCCGGTCCGATCAATGTTTGCAAAGGAGGAACGGGATATATCTATACCGTACCGGTTATCCTCAATGCCTCCACTTATAACTGGACGGTGCCAACCGGAGCGACCATCACCGCAGGCGGAAGTACCAATTCGATCACGGTAAGCTATTCGGGAACCGCTGTTTCCGGAAACATTACGGTTTATGGCTCCAGTGTTTGCGGAAGCGGAACCTCTTCAAGTCTTGGTATCACCGTTAATCCCCTTCCTGTACCCACCATTACTGGTCCGGCTTCTGTTTGTATCAATGTCCCGGGAAATATTTTCACCACGGAAACAGGCATGACAGGATACACCTGGACTGTTGCGGCCGGCGGAACCATTACGGCCGGAACCGGCACGAATGCCATCACAGTAACATGGACCACCGCCGGCGCAAAAACGGTAACGGTCAATTATACCACTGCCAGCGGATGTACGGCTGCAACAGCTACTTCCTATGCGGTTACCGTGAACGCCCTGCCAACGCCAACCATCACGGGTAATGCCACTGCCTGTCAGAATTCATCAAGTGTTTATACCACGCAAACCGGAATGACCGGCTATACCTGGACGGTATCGGCGGGAGGAACCATCACGGCAGGAGCCGGCACCAATGCCATCACGGTGCTTTGGACAACGACAGGAGCAAAGGTTGTTACAGCGAACTACACCAACGCAACCGGATGTACAGCAACCGCACCCGGAACATTCAATGTAACGGTTAATGCAGCTGCTGCTCCTACCATCGGAAGCAACAACGACCCCTGTGTGGGATCAACCGGTAACATGTATTACACGGAATCAGGCATGTTGAACTATGTATGGACTGTTTCGGCAGGAGGTGCCATTGTTTCGGGTCAGGGCACCAGTGCGATCAATGTAACCTGGACAGGCGTCGGATCCCAGACAGTCACGGTAAACTATAACAATGCTGCCGGTTGTCCGTCTGCTTCTCCAGCGGTGTATAACCTTTTTGTCAATCCGCTGCCGGCAGCCGCCGGAACCATCACCGGAACCAACGCTCTCTGTGCAGGGACCAACGGGGTAGCCTATTCGTGCGGTTCGGTTATGAATGCGACTTCCTATACCTGGACATTGCCAGCGGGAGCTACCATTGCAACGGGAGCAGGAACAACCAGCATCACCGTAAACTTCGGGTCAGCTGCCATCCCGGGAAATATTACCGTTTCAGGAACCAACTCCTGCGGCAACGGAACTCCATCACCGGCTTTCGCCGTTGCGGTTAGTCCATTGCCCGCCCCGGCCGGCGCCATCACGGGTCCCGCTTCGGTTTGTGCCGGATCAACCGGTGTTGCCTATTCTGTGCCTGCAATTTCAAATGCCACAAGTTACGTATGGACTGTTCCCGTCGGAGCGACCATCACTTCGGGAGCCACGACACGAAACATCGTTGTATCCTTCGGAACCACGGCCGGAAGCGGAACCTTTACAGTAAAAGGAACCAACTCGTGTGGCAGTGGCACTGTATCACCCGGTTTGAATGTTACCATCAATGCAATTCCTGCAGCCCCGGTAATCACCGCTACAGGCAATCTGTTAACCAGCAGCGCATCAACCGGCAACCAGTGGTATTATGAAGGTACAGCCATCACGGGGGCTACGGGTCAAACCTATACGGTAACCGGTAACACCGGGTTTTACTGGTGTGTGGTTACGCTGAACGGTTGTTCCTCCCCGATTTCCAACAAGGTTTGGGTGGTCATCACCGGGGTGGGTGAGCTTTCTGCCAGCCGGATCAATGTATATCCTGTACCGAATGACGGACGTTTTACCGTTTCGATTACATCCCCTGCCGCTGAAACTTATTCCATCCAGGTATTTGACCAGGTTGGACGCAGGATTTATGAAATCAGCGACCTGCAGGTGAACGGAACTGTTGAAAAGCAAATCGATCTGCGACCGGTTGCAGGTGGTGTATATTCTGTTGTGATCATGAACCGCGACCGTAAGGTAGTAAAAAAGGTTTTAATCAACTGATCGATAATTACATGATCAATGTCAAAGAGGCTGTTTCAAGAATATGGGACAGCCTCTTTTGATTCCGTATCAGCCTGGAAGGAAAATATATTTATAATAAGTCTAAATTAAGGTATATTTGCAGAATAAACCGTTGTATAAACTGCATAAAATATACGGACAATGAAAACCAGAAGACTATTCTCCATCTTATCGTTGATTATTTTCACTTGCCAAATCGCCTCAGCACAAGCAACATTTCAAAAAACCTATGGTGGTGTGGAGGATGATTATGCCACTGCGGTAAGGCAAACCAGCGATGGTGGATATATCATTGCCGGGCATACCAAAAATTTCGGAGCGGGTACATCCGATGATATTTATCTGATCAAGACCAATTCAGGAGGTGATACCTTATGGACAAAGACCTATGGGGGTACAGGAGAGGAACGTGCTTACGCCGTGCAGCAAACAAACGATGGCGGGTTTATAATGACCGGATATACCAACAGTTTTGGTGTTGGCAACAACGATGTGTATTTAATCAGAACG
>JBAXFM010000081.1:0-18960 GCA_037139855.1 Bacteroidota bacterium | reverse complement strand
TTGTGGATCTATAGGTCGTGGGTTCAAGCCCCATCTTCCACCCAAGTTAAATCAAGGCTTTCGTTTCCAACGGAAGCCTTTTTTATTTGGTTTACCACTAAATTTGCCACATGCGGTTGGTTAATTGTGTATTGCTTGTTTCTTCGATTCATGCCGGTAGTTGTCATAAATCCCAAGAATTTGCTCGATGTGATACACTTCATCACAATCATCGAACGAAAACCCGTTTCCAAACAAATACCATTTTTTACGCTGGCTCAGGCTGAGTTTTTTAATGCTTGGAAATGCCGAAACAGGCATAATGATGATCCGCCCGTCGGCCAGGGTTACCTGAACCTTGCCTCTGATCCGGAATGAGATCAATTTTATCTTTGGGGTCACATTGATAAAACCCTCAATATTTGGCTGTGCTTTCATCTTACCTTTATAGCTTTAATGTTTTCGCCCGAAGTAAATCGTTTCCATTGCAAAATTAAATCATTTTGAAACTCCTGTGCAATTTGCAGCACCTCATTTTGTTGCCTGATTGTTAGTTGCCCTGGTTCGGCAATTGATATCTCTGGCTCCAACCATATTTTACACAGATTCCTCATGCCTTTTTTACCAACGTGAACATGCATGCGGCGTTCATACATATCCGTACCATAAATTACAAATAACCAAATCAGTTTATAGATTAAAATTTTCGGCATGGATAATTGCTGGTATTTATTTCAACTCCCCCTGGAACGTTGCCCTGTACTCCTCCCAGGTGCCTTTTAAATAGGCATTTTCACCAAAAAAGGAGAGTACCCCTTCAAATTCTTTAGCCTGCTGGTATCCTGCAACCACAGAGAGCAGATTTCCCTGTTCATTCAAAAAGACGTAAGATGGGTACGACATTTTGCCCCGCAGCAATTCATTGGCAAGCTGATGGGTTGAACGGGTGCTTTTTGGGTTTGGATTCACGAAAGTCTTGCCGTCCAATACGATGGTGTCCTTGCGCTCAGCATCAAACTTCACGCAATAAAAATGGGCGTTCATGTATTTGGCAATGGTAGGATTGGCAAAAGTTTCCGCATCCATTTTTTTACACCAGCCACACCATTCGGTAAAAACATCGATAAACATTTTCTTTGGTTTCTTTTTATTCAGCTTATAAGCTTCTTCAAAAGAATACCATTTTACCGCTACCACCTTACCGGCAGGTTGTTGCTTTTCCTGGGCAGAAACAGAATTCGGGTGATACAGCGTAAAAGTCAATATCAGAAATAAAGTGAGGTTTTTCATATTCATATGGTCAAATCTAAAATTTAAAATGGTAAAATTTATAATGCTAAAATCTAAAATTTGTCATTCGTCATTCATTATTCGAAATTCGTTATTCGAAATTCGTTATTCCCTAGTGTCTCTCCATCTCCCTCATATGATCTTTCTGCTTGAGCGTTTCCCGCTTGTCATACGCATGCTTTCCACGGGCAAGGGCGATGGTGAGTTTGGCAAGTCCGTTGTTGTTGATAAATAAAAGAACAGGGATGATGGTAAATCCTCGCTCTTTTACTTTTATGGCAAGTTTTTTCAGTTCCCGTTTCGTCAACAATAGCTTTCGGTCACGCTTTGGTTCATGATTGTAATGTGTACCAAAGGAATATTCTGCGATGTGCATGTTGCGCACAAACAGTTCAGTTCCGGTAAATGTGCAATAAGCATCAGCAATGGAAGCAGTTCCATCCCTGATTGATTTTATTTCGGTACCGGTAAGCTGAATACCGGCGGTAACCTCCTGGATCAGGAAATACTCGTGTGAAGCTCTTTTATTCCTGATGTTTATCGACTTCTCCATCTATTTTTTTTCGGGCATCAGCACAACCCTGATATAGTGATCGGGTTTGATAAATGTTGATGCGGCTAATTTCAGATCATCAATGGTAATAGCGTTCACCCTGTCTTTAAAGGTTGCAACACTGTTTTGTGAATCATGGTTGAAGTACATCGACTCGAGTTTTCTCAACCAGAAATCATTCTTTTCAAGATCGGTTTCCCTGCCGCGGATCATGGCTTCCTGGGCTTTTTTCAGGTCAACTTCGGTAGGGCCGCTTTTTCTGATTTTTTTAATTTCGCCAAAAACAGCTTTGGTGAGTTTATCCGTGGTTTTGGGTGAGCAGCCAAACATCACAATCAGCTGAATGGTGGGTTTGGGATATTGGTCGAAATTGACCTGGACCTGCGGAGAGTAAACACCGCTCATTTTTTCACGGATCACCTCCACCAGTTTGATGCCCATGATTTCGCGGATCATGTTCATGCACAATACATTTTTTTCGGTCCATACAAAGTCTTCAGGCATCACCAGTCCGACCATGCTCTGCGGATCCGTTCCTTTGTAAACAGTGAGATTGGTAATTCCGGAAGCCGCCTTTGGAGAGGTGTCCTTCCAGGTTTCATTGCGGTTTAAGCCAGGCAGACTTCCAAAATATTGTTCAATCAGCGGAGAAATTGAATCAATATCAAAGTTGCCAACCAGGAAAAATTTGAAATCGCTGGCATCGGCAAAACGGTCACGGTAAATTTTATATGCCTGATCGAGATTAACTTCTCCCAGTTGAGCTGGGGTTGGAAAGATGATCATCCGTTTGTAACCAGGAAAAACGACTTTAAACAGGGTGTCATAAAAAGTCATTACAGGATTGCTTTTCATGAATTTCATCTGGTTCTCCATCTGCGACATAAAAGCTTTGAAGGCAGTGGTGTCCTTACGGGGCTGATCAAAATAGAGATAAACGAGTTGCAGCATGGTTTCAAAATCTTTGGGGGTAGCATTTCCCCTGAAACCCTCCTTCACATCATCAAGATACGGACTGATCTGAATATTTTTGCCTTTCAGTTTCTTCTGGAGTTCCACATTGTCAAAATTACCGGCTCCGCTTTGGTCGATGATCTGGGTTGCAAAATTGGCCGACAAGAAATCCTTGTCGGGAACGAGTGAATTACCGCCGGGACTGTAAGCGGAAATAAGTATTTCATCGTTTTTAAATTTGGTGGGTTTGAGTACGACCGTCACGCCGTTGGATAGGGTAAGTTCGGTCATTCCAAGCTCCTTGTTCTCTTTGCGACCGGTAATTTTACCTGGTTTCAGTGTTCCCTGAACAAGAGGCTCTTCCCTGAAATTGTCAACATAAGCGGTTAGGGTTTTTGTTTTTGAATCACGGATGATGCCAAGAATTTCATCCTGTGTTGGTACCTTCACACCCGGTTTTTCCGGCGCCATCACTACGAGACCGAGGTTGTTGTCGGTAACCCACTTTTTTGCAAGGTCATTGATATCGGTCAGTTTGATTTCGGGCAGGATATTCTTCAAATACTTGAATTTTTTTTGTGCCCCGGGAATGGCATCCTGTGACAGGTAATTGCTTACGTATTGCGAGCAGAATACCCTTGATTCGGTTTTATCAAATTCCTTTGCGCTCTTTTCATATTGGCTCAGAATTTCCTCTTTCTGCCGGTCAAACTCTGTTTGTGTGAATCCGAAGCGCTTTACCCGCTCATTTTCAGCCAGCAGCACTTCCAGGCTTTTGTCGATCTGACTCTCCTTGGTCATGGCATTGATCATAAATGCATCTTTGTTCCTGGCAAGGAACCGTCCATATCCGGCTCCGGCAAACACATAGGGTGATTCGGGCTTTTGAGAAATCTCGTTGAAACGGTTGTTAAGCATACCGGTGTAAAGTTCGGCCATGATTTGATCACGGAAATCGCCCAGGGTTTTATCGGGGCTGAGCTGATGTTTGTAGAATACCAGCACGAAATTATCTGTAGCTTCTTTATCAGTCGTAATTGCAATGAGTGGCTCTGTGTTGTCGGGTATGTCGAATGTTGCCCGTTCCCTCGGATTTGCCGGGTTTTGCATGTTGCCGAAATGAGCCTTGATCTGTGCTTCGGCTTTATCAAGGTCGAGGTCGCCAACAAGCACTACCGCCTGAAGATTCGGACGATACCAGTCGCGGTAGAAATCTTTCAGCGTTTCATGTTTGAAATTCTCGATCACTTCAATTTTACCGATCGGAGTACGGTCGGCATATTTAGATCCTTTGAAAATAACCGGGAAGAATTTTTTCATCATGCGATCCTGAGCGCCAAGACCGAGCCGCCATTCTTCGGTGATGATTCCGCGTTCCTTGTCTATCTCCTTGTTATCCAGCACTGCATAGTGTGCCCAATCCTCCAATACTTTATATCCACTTTCCACCAGTGTTGAGTCATCCGTAGGGAGTTGCAGCATGTATACTGTTTCATCAAAGCTGGTATAGGCATTGATGTCGGCGCCAAACCGGACTCCTGTTTTTTGCAGGAAATCAATCAGTTCATTTTTCGGGAAAGTCCTGGTTCCGTTAAAATTCATATGTTCCATGAAATGTGCCAGTCCCTGCTGATCGTCGTTCTCAAGGATTGATCCGGCATTGACTACCAGCCGGAGCTCCACCCGTTTCTCTGGTTTGCTGTTTTTCCTGATATAATAGACCAGGCCATTTTCGAGTTTGCCAATTCTCACATTGGGATCAACAGCGAGAGGGGTTGAAAGATCCATTACAGCCTGCTGGCTGAATACCGAAAACGCAATAAGAATGAAGCCGGTCATTACCAGCGACTTAATGATGCTGTTTTTCATAGAGTTGGTTTTATGTTAATACAATGGAATCCAGTGCAATTTTACTATTTTTTTTGGAAATTTACAAGGTTATTGTTGTCTGAACTGCCCCGGATGATTCCTTACTCACCCTCCTCAGGGAACCTCCCGGCCATTTGCCGCTCCACCATCCATGCAGGATATTCTGATGTCAACGCGCTTACCTCATCGAGTTTCGTCATGTCATCTTCAGAAAGTTGCAAAGTTGTTGCTGCGATATTGTCAAGCAACTGTTCATTTCGTTTCGCACCAATGATGATGCTGGTTACCGCAGGTTTGCGAAGCAACCAGGCCAGGGCTACCCGTGCAACGGATACGTTGTATTGCTTAGCAATTTCAGCCATTGCATCCAAAATAACGTACGCTTTTTCCTTATTGACTGGTGGAAAATCAAAATTGTCCCTCCGGCTTTCGCCTGCCTTTTGTTTGTCCCTGGTAAATTTTCCAGAGAGGAATCCACCAGCCAACGGGCTCCATGGCATCAATCCCATTCCTTCATTCAGCGCCATGGGTGTAATTTCCCTTTCTACGTCGCGGCCTGCAATGGAATAGTAGTTTTGCAGGGCAGCAAACCTGGTCCATCCCATCCTGTCGGCATGGCTGTTGGCTTTTACAACCATCCAGGCAGGATGATTGCTGATTCCCAGATACCTTACCTTGCCTGCCCGAACCACTTCCTCCAAACCACGCATGGTCTCCTCCAATGGCGTAACAGGATCAACACCATGAATATAGAGGAGGTCGATGTGCGACATGCCCAGCCGGGAAAGGCTGTCATTCACCGAATCAATGATATGCAGCCGGGACAATCCGATTTGGTTTGCGCCTGTTCCCATTCTGCCCCTTACCTTGGTTGCAAGGAAAATTTGCTGCCGGTTGATTCCGAGCGTCTGCAATGCCTTTCCGGTCATAATCTCCGACAAACCTTCAGAATAAACATTGGCAGTATCGATAAAATTGATGCCATTGTCAATGGCAGTTTCAACCAGCTGGTTTACTTCTTCCTGTGGGAGTTCGCCGATCGATTTCCAGAAACCCTTGCCTCCAAAGGTCATTGCACCCAGGCAAAGTTCTGAAACGAGGACGCCTGTATTGCCTAATAAGTTATATTTCATTTTTAAGTGTTTTTTTGCAAAGATATAGTTATTTCAATTTAAGAGAGGCTGTATCAAAAGTGGAAATTTTAACCGCAGAGAACTGCTAAGGGAAACCGCAGAGAACCGCTAAGTGTTATATTTCAACAGAATAGCTCTGCGGAACTTTGCGCATTCTTTGCGTATCTTCGCGGTAAAAAGACTTTTGATGCAGCCTCTCAGCTTTTAACTATATTTTTACCGATACTCCGACCAAAAAATTGATCAGCGCCTGCGGAAAATAACCGTTGTATTCGTTGTAAACTCCTCCTTGATAATAGGGGTAAACCCATGCACTGGTTTCATATTTCCGGTTAAACAGGTTGTTGATGGAAAGGTTGAACCCGATTTCATCAAAGAGCTTTGTTTTAACAGTATACATGGCGCTGAAGCCATTCACGAAATATGCCTTCAGCGACCGGCCATCATCGGAAGTGTTGTCAATATACTGCTTACCTACATATTTCGAATCCAGGCTGAAGGATAAAGAGGGGATAGGTTTATAGGTGATAACAGTGTTCAGGATGACATCCGGTGAGAAGGAGAGGTCGGTTTTTCCAAGATAGATGGTGTCCTGGCCAGGATTCCAGTTCTCGTCGTAGGTGTCGATGTATTGCGTGAAATCTTTGATCTTATTTTGGCTCAAGGTGGCATTGATGGAAATCAGCAGCTTTCGCTGAAAGAATCCGGCGCTGGCCGAAAGTTCAATGCCTGTACGGTAACTATGGGGAACATTGACCATGATGGCTTCACCCACATTGTTGATTTCACCGGTGAGGACCAGCTGATTTTTGTATGCCATATAGTAGAAGTTGGCCCCGGCAGTGAAATCGGTCAGTTTAAAGTTATAACCCAACTCGTAATCGTAAAGTGTCTCATTGGAAGGCATATGCCCCGGATCAGCATCTTTATAGTTGTTCCGGCTAGGTTCCCGGTTGGCTACCCCGATGGAACCATAGAAATCATTCTTTTTATCGAGTTCGAAAAAGACGCCGCCTTTCGGATTGAAAAAGTTAAAAAGATGCTGCTGGTCGAGGGTTTGCAGGTTATCAAGGGTGCCATGCATCTGATAGCTTACATGGCGGTACTGCAAATCGGCAAAAAGATTCAGCTTTTTCAGCAACTGAAGACTTGCTTTGCCATAGATATTAAAATCCTTCTTCAACCCGGTGTTATAGTACCAGTTCCGGTCATTGTCGCCATTGGAGGCGTATTCAGCCCAGACCACTTTACCGGAATGTCGGCCATAATATCGGTTCCAGGCGCCACCCAGGGTGAGTTTCAACTTTTCGGGAAGGGTATAATTCGTTGAAAAGGTGATCCCGCAAAAGTCGTTATCCATCATCTTACGGTTTACAAGGTCGGTAGATGTAAGGGTATCGCCCCCGATGATCACATCGTTGAGACCGTAATCGGCGAACGCGGCTCCTTGTTTGTAGTTTTCGTAGTATCCCTTTCCTTTGGTATAATGAACAGCTGTATTGAAATTCCAGTTTTTGGCAATGAGTTGTGAAAACAACAGTTGATAATTATCTTGCTGGTAATTGTCAGTCTGGTTGTTGTAATAAGCGGTGTTCCCGCTTTTGTCGGTATATTCCCCCGCCGGATTATAGGTGCGGTTGGTCATGAGCGAATCTTTCGGAACACCCTCCCAGGCCTGGTAAGTACGCTCAAAACCCGAAAAGGTGATGAGTTTGACGGTGGTTTTTTTGCCGTAGTACCCGCCTGCCAGATAATATGATTTCAGGTTTGAGAATGCCCGGTCGATGTATCCGTCGGAACGAATGTAGGACAAACGGCCATCCACACTGAATTTATTGGACATCAAACCGGTTCCGAACCGTAAAGTTGATTTAAACGTGTTGTAGGAACCGCCCGAGAGGTCAAGTTCCCCATATGGATCCTGGTGGAGGTCGGAGGTCATGAAATTGATGGAGGCTCCGAAGGCGCCTGCCCCATTGGTTGATGTGCCAACCCCGCGTTGTATCTGAATATTGCCGGTAGATGATGCCAGGTCGGGCAGATCGACAAACCAAACCCCCTGTGATTCCGCATCATTCAGCGGAATGGAGTTAATGGTCACATTGATGCGCGTCAGGTCTGATCCCCGCACACTGAAGGTGGAATATCCCACCCCATTACCTGCATCAGAGGTGGCAACTACCGAAGGACTGCCCTGGATCAGGGATGGAATGTCTTTTCCCAGATTGACAGCGCTGATCTGATTGTTTGAAATGGATGAATAGGCCGTTGGATATTTATCGTGTGCCCTGGTGGCAATGATACTGACCTCATCGCCAAGCAGCGCACTCCCTTCAAGCTGGATGTTTAACATTGTATCATGGAGTATGACCATTCCTTTGTTAAATGTTTTAAACCCCATGAAGGAGGCGGTGATAATGATATTGCCGGGTTTGATATGGTTTAGCAGAAACCGGCCATCTTCGCCGGAAATTGTTGGCAATGAACTGTTCCCGGTCGAAAGGTGTGCCCCCGACAGTGGTGTTCCTGCTGTTTTATCGGTAATAATTCCTGAGATGGCAATCTGGGCGCTTAAAGTCCCGGTAAACAGGAATAACCCTGCTAACACTATTGCTGCAAACATTCCATGCCTCAGGCATGCCTTGATTTTTATGTTCATGATTTTCATTTTTCCTACGCCGGCATTACCCGGATCAGGTTATTGGGGTATAATCTCAGCCCTTATAGTAAGGCACCCCCTGTGGAGAAGTATCGGGAGCAAAGATATGGAAAAAGGAGATGGTAAAATGCAAAATGCAAAAAGCAAAAAGCAAAATATTGGAATAGCAAATTCTTTACCTTTGTCATAAAATATTGGGAAATGAAAATACTCATTATCAACGGCCCCAATTTGAACCTTGTTGGAAGTAGGGAGCCGGAAGTGTATGGAAACCAGAGTTTTGAGGTTTATCTAAAAAAACTCAGAAAACAATACCACGAGGTATCGCTCGAATATTTTCAGAGCAACGTGGAGGGTGAGATCATTAATGCTATTCAAAAAGCAGGGTTTCTCTACGATGGCATCATCCTGAATGCCGGTGGGTATACGCATACTTCAGTGGCCATTGCCGACGCTGTAAAAGCCATCAAGGCGCCGGTGGTTGAGGTTCATATCTCGAATACTTTTGCACGTGAACCATTTCGCCATACCTCTTTCCTGGCTGCTTATGTAAAGGGAAGTATTATTGGGTTCGGACTGGAATCATACCGGCTGGCCATTGAAAGCCTGGTTACTAAAATCGGGTAAACTGCTACCGGGTATAGAACTTCTTCATGTTTAACTGCGAAAACTTCCGTCGGCCTTTCAGGTAGTATTCAACAACGATATTTTTTCCATAAACATCCTGCATGGAGCCATGTTTAAGCGCTTTCCGTTTCTGCTTGGTTTTTCCCAGGGAGCGATAGAAACTTAAATGGGCACGTGTAACGGCCCAGAAATCCCTGAAACCAGCCTGAAATAAAAATTTGATAGCAGCGATGGTATCAAGCAGGTACCTTACGGCAAATACTTTGAACAAACGGTCGTCGGGAAGGTTTTTATATAGTAAAAAGAAGTTATTTCTGAAATTCAGGTAGGTTTTCCGCCACGATGCCTTGGGCAGGGTTCCGCCACCGATGTGGAAAACAGTAGAGGCCGGGCAGTACATGATTTTATATCCATTGTTTTTCAACCTCCAGCAAAAATCGATTTCCTCCATATGGGCAAAGAAATCTTCATCCAGTCCGCCAAATTTGTGGAACAAATGAGCCTTGACGAACATGCAGGCGCCCGTAGCCCAAAAAATTTCTATGGCATCATCATATTGCCCATGATCTTCTTCAATGGAAACGAAAATTCTGCCACGACAGAAAGGATAGCCGTATTTATCGATGAATCCACCGGCAGCGCCGGCATATTCGAATTTTTTTGGTTCGGTATAGGATCGGATTTTTGGTTGACAGGCTGCAATCAGCTCATCCTGCTCCATCAACGAAATGACAGGTGATATCCAGTTTTCAGTGACTTCGATGTCGGAATTAAGAAGAATATAATAGTCGGCTTTTACCTGGCTCAGCGCTAAATTATAACCTCGGGCGAACCCACCATTTTCGGCGTTCTGAATGATCCGTATGTCAGGATAGGAGGATTTCAGGAAAATAATTGAATCATCTGTTGAGGCATTATCGGCTACAATAATTTCAGCCTCATCTTTGCTGTATTGAATAAGGGTAGGAAGAAACTGCTTGAGGTATTTCTTTCCATTCCAATTCAAGATAATAACAGCAACATGCATCCAAAAAAAATTACGAATTACGAATTACGAATTACGAAGAAATACGGTTACCTCCCACTTGTCACTTGCCACTCGTCACTTGTCATTGTCACCTTTTCCCCGCGGTAAAATTACAAATAAAGGCCCGTAATTTTTAATTTTTAATTTTTAATTAATTGGGCAGTTCCCAATAATCTGTCTGCATATCACCCCAGGCATTGATGACCCTTGTTTCCTGGAGGTCGCGGGTTTCGTAGATGCGGTTGCGCAGATCGATTTTCCAGCGGGGATTCATGATCTCGCCTTTGGCATCAGAGTGGAGCAAAATAAAATCGCTGGTAACCATATCCGGGGAGTAGAAAACGAACTTTCTGTTCTGCTGATTGTTGCCAAGGGTATAATATTGCCAGATTTCATAAGGGTAATTGCTGGGTTCGACATTCTGTGCACTCCTGGTATTCGGAGGACCGTACTGGAGGTAAACCCTGCCACGGTCGGTTTGATAACCTTTTTTCACAGGTGTTCCGAAATTAACCTGCACTTTGTAAACCTGCTCTTTGTAGAAATTCCAGGCCAGTTCCGGGTTTGTTCCATCGCGGCTCACCCAGAAACTATATAAAAACTGCTGCATCGTTTTCAGGTCTGCTTTTTTTAGTGCCTCCCGGATAAAGGCTTTTTCAATGCCTGTGGCAACAGGGTAGGTGCTGTTGATAAATTCCCTCAGCGAATCAGCATTGGTGATCTTTTCTGCAAAGGTATTGGCAATCTCGGTCGACCCGATATCCGATAAATTGATCTGTGCCTTCGGATTCATACGTTGAAAAAATAGTTTCTTCGTTGCCACAACTTCATTTTGCTGATTTCTGGCTTCAACCACCAGGTTGTAATTTCCTGAAGGAAGGTTTTCGATGGCGATCTCCGTCAGCAATGCATTCACATCCTTGGAAGTCTCCTTTTTAACTTTTGAATAAGAATTGAGTTTCACATTGCTTTCAAACGATTCGAAGTAATAGGATATCAGAAACTTCTGATCCTGTCCGATGGTCTTCCCGATGTTGTATAATTCACTGTAAAAGACCATTTTGGTTTCATTTTCCGGATAAAAGGTAAAGGTATAAGGCACCAGGTCATAACCACTTTTGGTCAAGGCTGTTGCAACAGGTACTTTCGTGAAGGATTTAACCAGTTCAATGTCTGAGAATGAAGGCTTGTCGGATGGGAAATCAATGGAAATACTCTGATTGTAGGGAATGGCTGCAGCGGTTTTATTTTTATCCGCAAGTTGAATCTCGAAATTGTAGGTGCCATTCGGAATGGAAAATCGCTGCTGATCGATGAATTGAAAATTGGTATTCAGGGTATCGGCCATTTCAGCCGAATTAAGCTCATATTTTTTGAATGCTTTGATGTCATTATCCTGTTTAAAGGTCATCAGAATATTGACGGTGGCCTGAAACTTTCCATTATCTTTTTTGATAAATTTCACACTGTTTGCGGCAACCGATAAATAGGTCTCGACGTACGGGCCGTCCGGTGAATTAAAGGTGGAATAGCTCAGAAAAGCCCACAAATTTCTGGCCTGGACGCCAGATCCGGCGAACAATGAAATCAACACAAAAACTACTGGAATTAATTTTTTCATGGGAATAAAAGTTAAGAAAAACTGGTTGTGGTAATACTTTACAAAGATAGGGCCGGTTCGTTGAAATTGCAAATGAAATCGGTAAATTGTATCAAAGGCAGGCCAAAGGCAGAATAATGTTTGCCAGATTCTGAAAAATGTGTAATTTTGCCCACGGAGAGATGGCAGAGCGGTCGATTGCGGCGGTCTTGAAAACCGTTGACCTGCAAGGGTCCGGGGGTTCGAATCCCTCTCTCTCCGCAGGCAATTCTATAAATAGGCTGTAAAACAAGTGTTTAGGGCCTATTTTATTTTGTCACATTCAGTGTTACACTCACTTTTCGGATCAAGTGGAATTTCCGGGGGGAAGATTGGAGGATTGAAATAATTCAGACTCCATTACTTTAAAACGATATGCAATAGAAGGAAGGTCATGCAATAGCACAATGTGTTTTATCAGGATGAATGCATCAATCTGAGAGGTTGGGAAGATATTGTTATCGAGGAGGTGAGGATGTTCCCAGAGGTGAATGAGGAGTCTTAAGCATTCAATAAAATATCCCGCCATTTTCTGATGCTTATAACATCAAATCGTTCACCATTGAATATTATTTTATTTACAGGTCTTTTTCCTTTCTCACTTTCTGTTTTTAAATAATCATCAATCCTCATCCAAAAGACATCACCTTCAGCATTCCGGATAACAAGCAGCACAGGAAAAGCCTGTTTCATCCAATAACGAGCATGACTTTCCTTTTTAATAGTGAAAATTACTGACTTGTCTTTTCTGCGTTCCCACAAGTAGGAATCTCCAGATTTAAGTTGGAGATATAACTTTTTACCGGTTGCTTCATAATCGTCGTCTTTGAACTCAATTTCCATGTCAATTCCATGATCGCTGACATTGAACTCACGACTTATTTGTGCCGCCATCGCAACAGTTGAGATCACCTCACCAACAAGAATTCGTTCCTTACTTTCGTTGTCCAAAACGATGGCAGATTCCACCTGGAGTTGGCAAACTCTTTTCTGAATCTCAGGATCAGCAAAACATTGTTCTAAGTCATCCCACAACGGAACCCTTTGTTCGCATCTGGCACAGATGATGCTTGGAGGCCTCTCCGTGACCTTGTGAACTTTGACCTGGGTCATAAGGCCTAGATGGGTCCGTCGGCCATTCAGCCATTCATTGAGTTTATCCATCGCCACTTCGCGATTGCCCACTGGTGTGCCACAATATGGGCAGATATAATGTCGCAATCGTTCAACCTCCAATGCATACTGCAATAAGTGTTCATGAACATATTTGCTAAAAATGATTTTCTCCTCTATTGCAATAGTTGGGTCAAAATACACCTCCATTTCTCCCATCCCAGGTTCACGCCGGACCATCTTTACCCCGAGTTGCTTCCCGGTGTTCGTCTTGAAATCCGCTGCATATCTCCAAAGACCTTCATGCTGAAATGGCTCAGTATGTTGAAGGTGGACAACTAGAGTAGCATAGATTTCATCAAGAAATCCTGTAAAGTGATAGCTCACAAACACTACTGGGAATATAGGTTGTTCTGGTCTTTCAAGCCGGTAATAACAAGGAAAAATTAAAAGGTTCCCCTTGGCTGTTGGTTGCCGCAAGCATAATCCCTTTTCTACCAGCGTCTGGTGCATAGCTAACAGCACAAATCGTTCCTCATCGTTTTCAAGTCTTAGCATGGATGATTCATACATTAAATCACCCTTTAAGACGCGGTCTTCCATAATGCAGCCACGTTGTTGATCATCAGACTGCAAAGTTCTGATAACAGCTTGAGCATATGCATTGATACGCTCCGGCTGGAGAAGCAACCAACTTCCGAAGGACAGTTCCCATAACACCCCAGGACCAGATAGTAACCTCAGAACGGTATGGAGTTCCTCTTCAGAAAACTGATTGAACTCTCCATATAAAATCTCTTTAAGTTTTAGGTAGAGTTCATTGAAACGCATCATTACATAACCTTTGTCCCTGAGTTCAATTATCTCCTCCTTGAGTCGTTTAAAGAGAACCTCAGTGGTGCTGCAAGGAATCTCGTCCCAGGCTATCCCCGAAAGTATTGCCTCCCGTAATTCCTCACATCCTTGGTTAGTCTTGGCACTCGTTTCAAGAAATCTTATAAAATTATGCTCCGCAGCAAATTTCTCGATTTTATTCCGACTAGTGCGAATGTCACCGGTATCCACACGTCCAGCAACCAGCAACTTAGTCAACTTTTTACGGGAGGCACGCATGAGATCTCGGTCCCATTGGGCCAATGTTTCGAAAAGATCTTCCTTCTGGCCGTCGAAAACTAAAACCGCCAACGCCGTTTCGTCCATATAAAGTTGATGGATCAGACGCTGATCTGCCTGACCTCCGAAATCCCAGAGCCAGATTTCATGTTCGAATTCTTGGTCCGAAGTATCAGGCAGTTTCCATTGTGTCGCCCACGTACCTACTGTAGAATCGCTCGCCTCCCAGAAATTTGAAGCCAATCGTTTAGAAAGTCCTGTTTTACCCACTCCGGTCTCCCCGATAAGAAGAACTTTAGCGCATGTAAATTTCCTGATCTTCTTTATTTCGCGACCCCTGATAAGTGCCTCACTATCAAACTCCCAAAGACGAATTTTTTCATTCTTTTTGTCAAGGGTTGCAATCAAGTTTAGTGTCGGATGAAAAGAAACTCCTGCTATCCAGGTTCCCATTTTTGATTCTTGTAAAATTGCGACCACCTGAAAATTGATCAGACTCCACACACGTACAGTTCCATCATGAGATTTAGAACAAATCAATCTGCTATCATGTGAAAAAGAAACCCCGTCTACTTGACGTCTGTGTCCTTCAAGTACTGCTATCGTTTTAAGTGAGCGCACATCCCATATTCGCACAGTTTGATCTGATGATGCAGATGCAAGATATTTTCCATCAGGAGAGAAGCATACAGTAAGTATTGCTCTGAAATGGCCAATACACTCACCAATCTTCTTCCAGCTTATTGTATCCCATAAGGTTATCTTTCCATCACTTGAACAGGATGCAATAATTTTCCCATCAAGCCCATAAGAGACCCCCCAAACCTGTTGTTGATGTCTTAGAGAAACAATTGGAGACTCTTGCCCACATTTCCAGACTCGTACATTCATGTCGTCAGAGGCAGAGACAAACACATCGTCGATCGGTGAACAAGATACATCCCAAACTGCGCCATAATGGCCTCCATAGATGATTGCATTTCTATTTGTTTTCTTTTCTTGAATTGTCCTGCATACATTCCACATTCTAACTGATCTGTCAATACCACTCGTAACAATTCTTTTACTATCATGGGAAAAATCAATTCCCATCACAGGTCCGTTATGCTCCGTAAAAACATCAACAGGGTCTATTTTTTTATAGTCCCAAACCATTGCAGTCCCGTCTTCGGAGGAAGAAGCAATCAAAGTTCCATCTGGCGACCACACTATTCTGTAGATCACCTTTTTATGTCCCTTCAAAGTTCTTAGAAGTTTGAATTTATCTTCATTCATACAGAATAATTAATGGTGGTTATAGCGTCTTTTTTTGATTCTCATTCTGTTCACTAGAACTTATATCCCACTCAATTGTGGTGCATTATGATGACTAAGCAGTCTATTCTTCCAACAATATGTTTAACATAATACCAAAGGTAAATAACTTATTAAAACCAAAAACTCACACGTGATTTTTACCCGGTTAATCGCGAAAAACTGATGTCTAAAAAACAACGCTCATGTTTACCAGCCTTCACCGGAAAGGTAGCCAGTGAAATTCAAAAATTCAATGTACCCCATTGGGGCGACATAGTTTTTGAGGTGTATGAAACATTGAGACGAACAAATGATTTCGCAGCTACGCAGCTCTGGAATTTGTCACCTGATCCTACTTCTACAAAGATTAGGCAACTACGTTGCCAATGGATATAATGTGCAAAATCCCCAGAAATCCCTCTTGATCCCACTTTTCTCCATGCTTTACCATGCTCTCTGAATCAGGGGAAACCATTTTGCAAAATTATCCGGCACTCATGTGGTTGAAAAACATGAACCAGCTATATGGGGCTCAACATTTAGAACAATATATTGCAAAAAATCCAATCTAGGCAGGGAATTGTTGCATTTTTTACTACAATTAAGGCCTGTTCAGCCTGTCATTTGCAAAAAATGCAAAAATAAAGTTCAGAATGAACAAAATCATGATGAAATGGGATTTTTTGCAACAACCAACAAAGATTTTGGGAAATTCAATTTTAAATATGGTTGATAAGGAAATACTTTTACTCCGAAATTCTGATTTCAAATTAAGAATTTTAATAGTGTAAATAACCAGGTCCTCTGGATTTTTGTAAATAATCAAGAAATTATGGCAACGTATTATTCAGACCTCCATTGTCATTCGACATTGTTTAATTATAACCGGCAACTGAGCGATGCATGGGATGAGCATCTAAATATCATCTTCCCTTCCCAGGGAGACTTTACCAAGCTTGCAAAAGGGAAAGTCCGGGTGGTAATGGTTGCTCTTTATCCTATAGAGCAGGGTTTCGTTACCGTCAAACCACTTGAACTTGGGACCGGTGAGATAACTGATTTTCTTGCAGGAGTTGTTTTCGGTATGCCTGATGAAAGAGCTGATGAAATCCAGTATGATGATCATGATTATTTTGATGACCTTATGAAGGAATTCAATTACCTGCAGTCATCGGCATACCCCGTAACGCATAAGATTCGTGTCAAACCAGGTTACAGAACCTCTTTCAACTACCGGATAGCCCGGAATTTTGAAGATATTAAAACTATCCTTAATCTCGATGATGATTTCAATCCAGGCAGTCCGGCTGAGGACACTATTGTGGTCGTTTTGACCATCGAAGGGGGTAATGCTTTAGGTGTAGGGCAGCTGAATACAAAGATCCAGGATGAATCTTTTCTTGAGGCAAGGGTAATCGGGAATATTCGTAAATTAAAGCAATTGGGCCCGGCAGGGCATGAGGGTGAATGGTGTCCTTTTTTCATCACCCTTAGTCATCATTTCTGGAACCAGTTGGGGGGACATGCGATAAGCCTGTGGAAGGTCATCCGCAAAGTACTTGACCAGACCGAAGGTATAAATGCGGAGATTACAGAACTAGGGAAATTGGCGGTAGATGAACTTCTTAGCACTGAAAACGGCCAGAGGCAGATACTCATTGATGTAAACCATATGAGTGTAAAAGTAAGACAATGGTACTACGGGCATGTAGCAGGCAGGAATATTCCCATCATTGCCAGTCATACCGGAGCAAATGGTAAGAAAACCATGGAGGAAGCGGGTATTACAAGTGATGACAGACCAGTTCACGATGTTGCCGACGAGAAGTATAACAATAGTATTGATTTCAATCCATGGGATCAATTCCTTGCGGATGATGAGATCGTCACCATCCAGAAATCGGGAGGAATCATCGGTCTGAACATGGACCAAAGAATCATGATGGGGAAAGAAAAACTCGACAAAACAAAAAGGCACGCCATAGGAAAAACTCCGAAAAAATCGCGGGAAATATGGATCAAACCACTTGCTGACCAATTATTATACATTGCAGGTGTTATTCTGACAGGAACCGGTGATCCCTCTGTGATATGGAATCATATTAGTATTGGTTCGGACTTCAGCGGCATGATCACACCCATCAAAGCTTTCGATGATGCCACCACATTCCCTGACCTTGATGAAGCGCTTTTTAATGAACTCATGAGGCGAAGAGGTTCGGAGGCAACATTAGCCGGGAAAACTGAATCAGAAATACGAGAAATTACTGATAAAGTCATGTGGAAGAACAACCTGAAGTTTCTTGAAAAGCATTTTAATTAGTTGAGTTAACAACGGTTCGGTTTATAAAGAAAAAAGGAGACTGTTTCGATAATAATCAGATAAAGGTGATTTCATTCGATGATCCTCAAAATTCCACGTGTTCCGTCCCACGTTACATTGGCATCTGAATCAATCGTTTGAGTATAGACCAAGATGTCATTTTTAAACATTCGGATGGTTCTGTCCGTTTCGATTGATGTGATTGCAGTCAACAGTTGTTCCGCTTTCACCAGAACCTTTTCGGCATATTCAGCTTCAAATCCTCCTCCATACAGCGCAGCACCCGGGTCATTTGGTGAGGAGGTTTTGTATTTATGACCGACGCTAAATGCAATCAATCCACCATCGGGGAAGAAACGCTTGATACTATCAACCAGAACCCGGGCTAACCGGTTTTGCCCTGAATCACTACGGATAATACCGGCTTGAAGGTAGTTACTTGCAAAGAGTGGTTCAAGCAGCACGGCAGGCATTTTTGTTAACTTTAAATTATCATCACCCCGGCCGTTATAACCCCCAACAACAATTCCATTATCCCCTTTGGCCTGGGTATTAAACTCTTTAGCAACGGCTGCTGCATACCATCTGCCCCAGTTACGGCTGGTGTTGGATGCATTTGAACCAACAATTACAACGGAATAATCAGGGCTTGCTGATTCGCTGCTATTGAAGTGTTGTTCGACATACGCAACAGCGCCATCAGCATTCGCCTGGTACTGACGTTGATCATAGTCGCCTTTATAAAATTTTACTTTATACATTTTAACCTCCTTTTTTATAAAATTTAAATAAGACCCTGAATCATGTATATTTAAACCAGATCAGACTATAATATCGACAATTCAAATATATGACAGTTTTCAAAAAAATCCAAGGTAAAAATAAAAAAATCTGATTTATTTTGATGATATGATCCATAACTAATTTGAGTGACAAATGACGAATGAAAATAACAATGTTCATCAATATTTTTACGCAAATTAAGATTATTAGCCGGCAGCCGCAAACTCCTCCCCCGCATGGGGGAGGTTGGGAGGGGGCTGACCTTGGTGCAGGTCGGGAGGGCGCTCTTCAGCAAGTGAATTAAAAAGTTGCTATTTTTACACCGCGATAATGTGCTGATGTGATAATGTGCTGATGTGATAATGTGCTGATGTGATAATGTGCTGATGTGATAATGTGCTGATGTCAGAGGGTTTGTGGTATTTAACAGTGCATTGATTGCATTGATTGCATTAACGCTTAAAATATTAAAATGAAAAACCGGGTTGGGGTTTTAGTCAGCTTATTTCTGTTTGCGACCTATTTAGCCGCAGGGCAATCGCATAATTACTGGACCCGGAGTTTCAATGAAGAGTCTTCGCTATTATCGGGTGCAGTGGTTG
>JBAXFM010000080.1:0-19305 GCA_037139855.1 Bacteroidota bacterium | reverse complement strand
CGCACCACGTTCGGGACGTGGGGGTCGGAAGTTCGAGTCTTCTCATCCCGACAAAATTGCAGGGACACGCCATGGCGTGTCCCTGCAATTTTAAATGCCTCTTTAGCTCAGTTGGTAGAGCAACTGATTCGTAATTAGTAGGTCGGGGGTTCAAGTCCCCTGAGAGGCTCACCAAAATCAAGGGTTTCAGGGCATCCGGCTGAAGCCCTTTTTTAATGATTAATCTGCTCTTCAGCTTCTCACAGACCATTAAAAAATTTTATACAAAGACTTCGGTTTAATACAATCGTAAAACGATTACATTTGTGGTAACAAATCCATGAAATCCCCCAACCATATCATCAGTATGAAAAAACTATTCTTTATTTTGATGTTGTTGTCTCCGGTGGCTTTGATTGCCCAGCAAAACTGGTATAAATCTTCACCATTGGATTATATGTGGATGAATGTTGGAAATCCGGGTTTCTCAGCAGGTGAAGTTGAATATACAAGCCTTGCTTTCAGCGCATCCGGAGAACCATATGTGGCATTTAAGGATTATGCGAATTCCCGGAAAATATCAGTAATGAAGTTTGATGGTACAGATTGGGTTCCGGTTGGAACAAACGGTTTCTCATCTGGCGAGATGTCCTATGTGTCGCTTGCATTCAGCGCATCAGGTGAACCATATGTAGCTTATTGTGATTATGTAAATTCCTATAAAACAACGGTCATGAAATTTGATGGGACCAACTGGGTGATCGTTGGAAATGCAGGTTTTTCGGCAGGATTTCCGCAGTATATATGTATTGCATTCAGCCCATCCGGTCAACTTTATGTAGGTTTTTCCGATTATGTAAATTCGGGAGCCACGGTAATGAAATTTGATGGAACCAACTGGGTAAATGTCGGAATAGCAGGTTTCTCGGCGGGAATGGCGCTTTATACAAGTCTGGCAATTGGTCCGTCAGGACAGCCATATGTTGCCTACAAGGAGGAAGAAAATTCCTATAAAGCCACCGTAATGAAGTTTGACGGTACCAACTGGGTTAATGTTGGCGCAAGTGGTTTTTCTTCCGGAGAGGTTTCATTTACAAGCCTTGCTTTTAGCCCTGCAGGTGACCCTTATGTGGCATATTCGGAATATGGGAGTGTGGGGACAGGCAAGGTGATGAAGTTTGACGGAACCAGTTGGATTCCCCTTGGAAGTGTTGGTTTTTCAACCGGATTTCCGGAGTACACTAATCTTGCCTTCAGTCCGTCCGGCCAACCCTATGTTGCCTTTGAAGATGAAAAAAACGATTCAAGAGCTACTGTCATGAAATATGACGGAACTGATTGGTTAACA
Organism: Bacteroidota bacterium; assembly: GCA_037139855.1. GTDB lineage: Bacteria > Bacteroidota > Bacteroidia > Bacteroidales > FEN-979 > CAIVAT01. The sequence continues at coordinate 17,978 of JBAXFM010000080.1, read as the reverse complement.
GTTGGATCAGCAGGCTTTTCTGCCGGAGAATCGGACTATATAAGCCTTGCGTTCAGTTCTGCTGGTCATCCTTATGTGGCTTACGGGGATTCGGCTGGCGGAGCCTCGGTGATGAAATTTGATTCTGTTTTTACCGGAATCAATGAAACACAGAAATCATGGTTTTCTGTTTATCCCAATCCAGCTACAGAAAACATATCAATTGAAATTAATGGAGTTTCAGGCGAAAGTTACTTTTCAATGCTAAATGCGTTAGGTCATGTATGTCTCGCTCAGAAGATATCAGATCGTAAAACGCATATCAATATTGGAAATCTTCCTGCCGGGGTTTATCTCATTAAATTGACCAATGAAAAGGTTTTCCTGACGGATAAGATCATTATTCAATAAATATCTCTTTGCTATTTTATTAACAATCATTTTTCTTTTTCATAGAAATATTGTTTCTTTGTCTGCTCCAGTTACACTATCAGATTTCATACTTACTAAAATAGCTGCCATGAAACAAGCATATACTGCATTTCTTGCCTGCTTACTGATCCTTGCCCTATTCATTCCTTGTACCTTCGCCACCAAATGGCGGGTGAATAATACAGGCATTGCCGCAAATTTTATCACTGCACAGCAGGCTGCTGGTTCGGCATCTGTAATTATTGGAGATACCCTTTACCTCGAAAGTTCAGTGGTCAGCTATGGAAGTCTTACCCTTTCAAAAAGGCTGGTGATTGTCGGCCCTGGTTTTTTTCTCGGGCAGAACCCGGCAACCCAGGCCAACCTTGCCCCGGCAATCTTAGACAATCTGGTTTTTACTACAGGTTCAAAAGGATCTCATGTGACCGGCATGACCGTTTTATCCTGGACAAATGTTCAGGATACTGCTATCATGCTGACCCGGAACAACCTGGCCGATGTGGCAATCAGCGGGACATCAATTAACAATTATCTTGCTCAAAATTTTATCACCTCGCTCAGTATCTCCGGTTCATCAGGGAATCAAATTTTAAATAACCTTGTTAACAAAAGTGACAATTGCAACAATGGCAATTGCTTCTCCATGAACAATACTTCTTCTGCCACCGTCAGAAATAATATTTTCAACGGATGCCAGGTTATCAATGGCTGCACATATGAAAACAACATTGCCACAGGTTCAGTTGCCGGCGGAAATAATTTATTCACAGCGAACAATTCCACGGTCAGCAACAACATTGGCGCTTCCACCCAATATGGTTCAAACAACGGGAACAAATCAAACATCAATATGGCAACTGTTTTTGTAAATGCAGGCAGTGATGATGGCCGTTACCAATTGCTGCCCGGATCCCCGGCCAGCGGCGCCGGTACCGGTGGTGTCGACTGCGGAATCTTCGGAGGTTCTACTGCCTATGTGCTTTCAGGGGTGCCAAATCTTCCATCCATCTGGTATATCAATATCAATGGCAGCGCTGTTACGGTAAAGGCGCTCAGTCACTGAGCAACCCCGCACGTTACATTCTCTGTTTGATTTTTATTCCTTGTCATGAACACAACCCAATAACAATAAACACCAAAAACCAGGTACCATGAAAAAAATGTTCTTCCTCTCGCTCCTCGTGATCTTTTGTTTATCCGGAACTTCAATCTATGCAACCAAGTGGCGGGTGAACAATGCAGGAATTCCCGCCGATTTTACCACCGCCAGTGCAGCGGTTAATTCCCCCCTGGTTTCAAACGGAGATACGGTTTACTTTGAAAGTTCAATGTTCTCCTATGGAAGTGTTAACTTTCAGAAAAGACTTGTTGTTATTGGTCCTGGCTATTTCCTGGGTGAAAATGATTCCACACAGGCCGGATTGAAACCAGCTACCCTGGATCAGTGCTCTTTCAGCCCCGGTTCTGAGGGGACCATTGTAAAAGGGATGACGATGACCGGCTACTTTTATATCAGCACATCCAACATAACATTTGAAAAGAATATGATCGATAACCTCCAGATCAATGCCGGATCAGGAAGTGTAATCCTTCGTAACTATATTGTAACCATGGGAGTCAATATGGCGCAAAATGTCCTGATTTCAAACAATATTATTACAAGTGTCGAACAATTTGCAAATGGTTTTTTAGTAAATGTCAATGCGTCAGCTACCGTCATGAATAATATATTCCTGGGAAAAGTTTATGTCAGGAATTCCGTGTTCAGGAACAATATATGCACCGCTACCAGCCTGTCAGCCCCTATGTTTTCAGGCCTCAATTCGATTGTGGAGAACAACATCGGGGCATCCACCCAGTTTGGTTCGTTGAACGGCAACCAGGAAAACGTGGACATGACCACGGTTTTCACCTATACCGGCAGCACCGATGGCAAATACAAACTCAAACCAGGGTCTCCGGCAATTGCGGCAGGCGCTGGCGGTGTTGATTGTGGCGCATTTGGCGGAAACTATCCCTATACTCTGTCGGGAATGGTAAGCGGCCCATCTGTGTGGTATATGAATATGAACGGCATTGACGTTACGGTCAAGGCTAAAAGTCACTGATCATGAGGCGATATTTTCTCATTATCCTTGCAGTTTTATCATTGGTTTCTCTCTATGGGCAAACCATCAACCGGATCGAGTATTTTTTTGACGCCGACCCGGGATATGGCTCTGCAACCCCGGTGAGCTATTCAGCCGGCTCATCGGTCACTGCGACGTTCAACATCAGTACCGCCGGACTCTCCAAAGGGGTCCATCATCTCCTCATCCGCGCGAAAAATGTCAACGGAAAATGGAGTACCGTGTCTAATGCTCCCGTTTATGTTTTAGATCCGGCAACAGCCAGCCCGGTCACGAAACTGGAATATTTCATTGATAACGACCCGGGGTTCGGAAGCGCAACACTGATTCCCATAACACCAGGTGCAGTAGTTCCGGCTTTTTTTCAGTTCAATACAACCGGTCTTGCCCGGGGGATGCATTACCTGTGTGTCAGGGCAAAGGATTCTCAAGCCCGTTGGAGCATACTTTCATGGTCAATGTTTGTTGTACTCGATACCGAAGCCAATATAAACAAGCTCGAATATTTTGTGGATACCGATCCGGGCTTTGGAAATGGTGCACAGTTGGCGTTTTCACCGGGATTAAAAATATCAGCATCCTTTTCCGTCAATCCAACCGGGTATGGCCCGGGCATGCATTATGCTTGTGTACGGGCCATGGACCTGAATAAACGTTGGAGTGTATTGTCGGCCTATCCTTTTGTGGATGTTTCGCCATTGGTGAGTGCTGACATTACGGGGATGGAGTACTTTATTGATACCGACCCCGGCTTCGGGCAAGCCATTCCGGTAGCTGTCATCCCGGGAAGTAAGGTGAATGTGGTTTTTTCACCGGCTACTGCAGGATTGAAAGAAGGGGTTCATTTTCTCTGTGTGAGGGTGAAAAACACAGCAAGGGTATGGAGTACCCTTCAGCAATATATCTTTAGCAAAGTTCCGGAAACAAAGTCCCCAATCGTTGCGATGGAGTATTTTACCGACACCGATCCGGGTTTTAGCAGAGGACACCAGGTTGGTATTACTCCTTCGCACTCAGTCGTTGCAAAATTCAGCCCGGATACGATTGGCATGGCGCCGGGCACCCGATTGCTGGTTGTCAGGGTAAAAGATGTCGTGGGAAACTGGAGTATCATACAGGATACGACATTCAAATACAGCAGCACTGCGCGAACCTGGACAGGGACCATCAGCGATGACTGGAATGTGGCCGGAAACTGGTCGCCTTCCGGTGTTCCCGGATGGAATGATGATGTGCTGATCCCGGAAACAGCTCCCTTTATGCCGGTGGTAAGAGATCCGGGATTGAGTTGCCGCGAAGTGGTGGTATCGCCGGGAGGTGGTGAATTGCATATCAGCCCGGGAATTATTCTGACAGTCAATGGCAGCGTGAAACTGGATTGAGCGGATTGTCAATGCTATTCTTTCCGTAAACCGGATAACGGATCCATGGTTAAAATTTTCCTTGCAGAAAAAAAGATCCACAGGAAACCATTGGCGACGACCAATAATAATATGACTGAAATAAATATCCAGGGAATTGAACTTCCCGGGCAAATCAGCAATGGTAAAATAACGGGCAAGGCAGCAATCACTCCCAGAAGGAGTCCTGCTGCCAGTATGAGTGTATGCTCTGCCAGAATCAGTTTAAAAACAAATTGCTTGCGAAAACCAAGCGCCACATACAGCGAAAGTTCCTGTTTACGTTGGGAGATGTTGCGGAGAAGTACAATTCCCAGTCCAATGGTCCCGATAATTATACCCAGCCCACCAAGCATCATGAAAACCGAAAGATAGGTGTTTTCCACTGCGTTGAATGAAGATAATCTTTCGGGAGCCGTAATTGCCATCAACCCATAATCCCGGAAAAGTGTTTCAAGCCTTTTCGAAATGGTATCCTGTTGAATGACAGGACCATCGATCAGCGTAATCCGCGAACCGTCGGTTGATGGATAATACATCCGCAGAAGGCTGTCTGAAACCAAAATATTCCCCTGGAAAATGGAGTTGTCCAACCCACCTAAAAGTTTAATTTTCAGGATTCTGCCCGATTCATCCCGATAAAACAACGTATCCCCGATGGTTTTGCGAAGACCCCAGGTGATGACGGTCTGATCAGCAAAACCGGGGATTACATCGGGAGCGAGACCAGAAGACAATGCTTTCCATGGATGTGCCGGATCGACTGTTGGATATAGGTTTGTAAAGTTGAAAACCTTCAGGCTGTTAAAAAGATTCGCCGGAACCCCAATCAGGCCAGGCTGTGCCACCTGGTTTAGATTCATGCAACTGGCATCATCGCCATCCAGGCGCGGCATTTGAATATATCGAACATGTTTCAGTACCTCTTCATCCTTCAACCCGAAAACACCGGCCCCATATGTTGAATTGAGGTCGTTTCTGATGGGAAGTAATGTCTCCGTCCATAAAAGGAATCCACCTGTGCCGGAATGGCGGGTTGTCTCCATCCCATAAAGCGTTTTTTTATTGGCCCCTGTCAGGATAATGGAAAAAACACCCAGCGAAAGCAATGCCATGGCAGACAGGGTTCGGGTTCGATTCAAAGCCAGGTTTTTCAGAATAAGGCGGGAGAGTCCGGGGATTATCCCCGGGCTTTCAGCCCGGGGGTGGAGTGACCCCCGGGTAAGGAGCAAATTGAACAGCGCCAATCCTCCGGGAAGTATCAAACCGCCTGCAACCAGGGATAACGGATCATTCATGGCTTTTCCATGAATCATCAGCCATAACAATAAGGCCATTGAAATTCCGACACAGGTTGCGGCGATGAGAGAGTTGAAGATTTTATTTATTTTCCTGTGAACTGTATTCCGTATTTCATCAAACCCTTTTACAAGAATTGACAATGGTTTTTGCAGGTTTTTCCACAAAACAGCAAGAAGAACCAACATAGATGCGAAAATACTGATCACAGCGCCCGTGAGAAGTGTTGCTGGTTTAACACTCATCACTAAAAGCGAAGTATTCACGGCATCCTGCCAAATGGTGTTTAATCCGAAAATCAGCAGGTAATTATATAGAACGGCTCCCAAAGTACCTGCGAAAGTACCTGCAATGCTCACAATCAGGGCTTCGCAAGAGAGGATTCCCAGGATGTTCTGTTTCCTGAACCCGATGGCTGAAAGGATGCCGGTTTCTGTCATTCGCATCCGTGCCATCAGAGAAAACAGTAATGCAGTAAGCAACAATCCACTGAGCAGAATAAAAAAGCTGAGACTGAGGAAGAGTTCACCAAAATCAGTTGAATTGCGGGCTGCCAGTTGCCCCTGCGTATAAACAGGTTTGAAAAACAATCCCGATTGAGCAGGGGTTATTTTGAGCATCAGTGAGTGTTCAATTCCCGTAATGTCAGCATTCCGGGTAGTGAACCGAAAGGCAGTATAGTTGCCAAACCTGTTTCCCCAGATTTTTTGTCCGTCCCCTGTGGTGATGAAGGCTTTTGGTGTTCCCCGGTAATCCTTCCAATATTGTTCATCCTTGTCCCTGATTTTTTTCAGGTTGACAGGTGCTCCGGTTTCCCAGTCGCGGCAGTTTCCTGCGTCCGACATTCCGGGGAAATCAGGCATCAACCCGGCGTCAGCCAAACCATTGTTAATTGGAAAGACCGATTTTACCATGAACCGGGCGCTGTCCTCCCGAAGCGACCGCAACGGACCCATCAGGAAATACCGCAACATGACAGAATCTCCTGCACCAACCCCGAGATCTTTTGCCAGCCAGTCACAGAGGATGATCTGACCCGGGCCGAGCGGTTGTTTCATAAACGACTCGCTGGTCGCGGTAACGAACGAATAGGGAGTTGACCGTGCTCCGGAAGAAATTGAATTGACAAGATAGGTCAGAATAGGGAAACAACCGGGGATGGTTGACATGACTGCTTTGGAAGTGGAATTATCAAAGAATATGCGGTCGGAAGTGATTTGTTCGCTAATCATGCCGTCAGGGTCATTGACTCTGACTGGGTTTCCAATGTGCAACCCCACATCAGCAGGTTTCAGGCAGATTTTCATCGCACTGTCCAACAGAGAGGCCGATATAAGCGGTTTTGTACTGTCTGTAGCAAGAAGCAGATTTGCACTTCCGCCCACTTCCAGCAAAGATGCCATTTGTTGCAGCGGAATGAAAATGTTGAAGGGAGCGGTTTGATTGTTTTTCAGGCTGAACCGGCCAGATTGTTCATCGCCTGCTATGGATTTCACTTTCACACGAATGGAAACCGAAGGAGCTTTTTCTGAAACGAATGGCGCATCCGGTGGGGCTTTTCCTTGTTTCTGAATCTTTAAAAGAAATTCATCTCCCGGCTTCAGATTCAATTTTTCTGCAACATTTATGCTGATTATTGCCTCGTCAATTCCGGGTATATCCATCGGTTGTTCCCAGAGTTTCATGAACCGGTCATCGATTCCAAGAACCTGTGCCTGGTTTATTCTCAGATCTTGATCGGTATTGATGGCTATGCCACCAACTTGCAAGACTGGCGCTATAGGGCTATTGATTTTTTCCGATAGCTCATTCGCCAGTTCCTGCCTGAAAAACCGGTTGTTTGCTTGCAGGGCGTACTTTATTTTTCCCAGCCGGATATCAGTATGCCGCTGAAGGCTGAACCGCACCGAATCGCCAACAATCAACGCCCCGGTCAGAACGGTCGTACTGATCACAACACCTGCCATCAGGGAGAGATATGGCTTGCAGTGAAACCACAGGTTACGGAATATCAGTCGTGCCCATGTCATAACTTCGGCATCTCCAAGAGTTTTCCGGAGGTTAGCTGATAGCTTTTTCCCATACGGGATGCCAAATCCATGGAGTGCGTGACTAACACGATTGCCAGATTCTGTTCCTTGTTTAATTCAACCAGCAGTTGTGCAAGGTGGCTGGCATTTTCTGCATCAAGCGAACCGGTTGGTTCATCTGCCAGCAGGAGGCGAGGCTGATTGACAAGCGCTCTTACCACAGCCGCCCGCTGACATTCGCCCACCGACATTTGCAATGGCCGCTGGTGAATCTGGCTTTTCAAGCCTACCCGCTCAATTAACTGATGTGCGCGATCGACGGTCATTTTTCGGATAGTTTTGTCTTTAACCGGCAATGCAGGAAGAAGAACGTTTTCGATCAGGGTAAGTTGCGGCAGTAAATGATGCAACTGAAAAACAAATCCGATAAACTGGTTACGAAGGCCGGCCAGCTGATTTTCGTTCATCCTTAAGACTTCATGGCCGTCCAGCATTACTTTTCCGGAAGATGGCCTATCCAAAGTTCCCAGTATATTCAGCAAGGTGCTTTTCCCCGAACCAGATGGGCCAACAATGGCGATTGAATCCTTTTCACCTATTGTCAATGATATCTGATGCAGGATTACATTATGCGTTTCTGAGCCGGGGAGCCCGTAATGTTTGGATATGTTTTGTAGTTCAGCAAACATATTCTGCATGAGGATTAGGAACCGTTTGACAGTTGCAAAGGACGATAAAAGTTACGACAAAAAAGCACTACTCTCAATATTTCCTGATGAATATTTGTAAGAAATATCAGGTTTCACGGAATGATCCATCAACTGATATAATACGTTTTCCAAAGAAAACAATTACCTTTGAAAACTGAATAAATAAAAGAGTGAAGCTAAATTCGATAGAAATATGTGCTGGCGCAGGTGGACAGGCCTTGGGTCTTGAACAAGCAGGTTTTGAACATCTTGCACTTGTAGAAATTGAACCGCTTGCTTGTCAGACACTTAAATTAAACAGACCAGTTTGGAATGTTATTGAAAGTGATGTGAGAATTTTTTCAGCGAAAACATTTACAAATGTTGATTTATTAGCAGGGGGAGTCCCATGCCCACCCTTTTCTATTGCAGGCAAGCAACTTGGACATCTTGACGAAAGGGATTTGTTCCCCGAAGCTTTACGACTTGCCAAAGAATGTAACCCCAAGGCGATCATGTTGGAAAACGTTCGTGGGCTTCTTGACAATAAATTCAGGCTTTATAGAGAAAAAATTTTAGCTGAACTCGAAAATTTGGGTTATCAATGTGATTGGAAATTGGTGAATGCTTCAGATTTTGGGGTCTCTCAATTGCGACCAAGGGCAATCTTAATTGCAATGAAAAAAGAATATTACACATTTTTTAAATGGCCTGCCAAAAACACGGTTGCACCAATCTCAGTAGGTGAATTACTTTTTGACGAAATGAGTTCATTAGGTTGGGAGAATGTTGATAAATGGAAAGCACAAGCCAAAGGAATTGCTCCAACTTTAGTTGGTGGTTCAAAAAAACATGGCGGAGCAGATTTGGGCCCTACCAGAGCAAAACAAGCATGGGAGATTTTAGGAGTTGATGGTACTGGCCTTTCAGACCAACCACCAACCAATGGTTTTGCATTGAATCCAAAACTTACCTTGAAAATGGCTGCCCTGATCCAAGGCTTTCCAAAGGATTGGAATTTTGTAGGAAAAAAAACACCAGCCTACAGACAAGTTGGTAATGCTTTTCCTCCGCCGGTTGCAAGGATAATCGGAATCTCAATTATTGATGCATTAAAAAGTTATGATAAGGAAACTAACCAAAGGAAAAGGCTCAAGGGCAAAGTTGCGTGATTATTTTCTTTCAAATGTTGGAAAGGTACTCAACTCTGCCACATTACGATACATTGCAGGGACCAGTGAGTGGGGAAGGCGTGTACGTGAGCTTAGAAATGAAGAAGGAATGAATATTGTGACTCATAATGATCGAAGTGATTTAAAGCCCGGAGAATATCTTTTAGTTGATAATAAACCAGTTCCTGCATTTGAACGTGGCATTTCGAAGGAGACAAGGGCCTTTGTTCTAGACCGCAACGGATTCACTTGCCAAATGTGTGGGGCAGCAGCAGGCGAATTGCATCCATACGACCAAGGAAGAAAAACCAGGCTGCATATTGGTCACATTATTGATAAGTCAATGGGAGGTACGGATGAACCTTCAAACCTTCGGGCAATTTGTTCGGTATGTAATGAAAGAGCCTCTAATTTAACACTGAATAGACCACAAGCGATAAAACTACTTGCACAGGTAAGGGGCGCTCCAACTCCTGATCAACTTGATGTTTTAAAATGGATTATTCAAAAGTTCCCGAAACAAGCAGGTATTATTTTACTGGACATTAACAAATAATTACACCTCCAACTTTTTCGTACACTTCCACCATTTTCCTGGTTAGTTTTCTGCAATCGAAATCATCTTCTACCGATTTTCTCCCCAGTCTGCTCATTTGATCGAGCGCTGAATGATCGGACAATACTTTGGAAAGTGCAGCCGCCAGAGCATCCGGGGTGTTGGGATGATAAATGACCCCTCCGCCGGTTGCCTGAATGATCTCCGGGAATGCACCCAGTTCCGGCTGCACGAGCGGAACCCCCGAGGCCAGGGCCTCGATTTGGTAGAGCCCGAAAGCTTCTCCTTTTAAAACCGGAACCGATAAGACAGACACTGTTTCAAAAAAAACATTCAACGCGACAGGATTAAAATCAGGTTGGATTTCCATATCCTGCAGAATGTTGTGCTGTTCCAGCTTTTTAAGCTGCCGCTGCAGAAAAGACTGGTCATCGCCCGTCATGCCACCTGTGACCTTCAATTTCAGGTTTTTGAAACGGGGCTCAGATTTCAGCAGGATAAATGCATCAGCCAGGATCTCAAAACCGTTCTCTTCACAAATCCTTGACAAATAGCCAATGGTATGAGGTGAATCGGCAGGCTGGGTAAAGGTGTAATTTTCAGGATTTACACCAATATGGACCACATTCATTTTATTGGATGGAATGTTCATTTTATCCTTCATGACACCCGCAAAAAATGAACTCACGGCGATAAAAGCATCAACATCCAGGCTTTTCTCCGACATAAGGTCCCAGATTTTTTCACGCCATGATGGTTCCATCACATCAACCCAAACATCCTCATCCTGCAATGAACAAACCACCGGAACTTTTACCTCGTCCCTGATCTGCTGGGCCATTCCCAGCAAAAGGGCATTGGAAAAATGCACAATATCCGGTTTCTCATGGTTTTTCAGAAAGTCTACCAACCGGTCAAGTTCGTGATTCTGATGCCCTTTTTGCCCAAGAAGCATTGATTCTGTGAGTTGTTCCAGCCCTTGCGCCCTGGTCGATCCTGATTTTTTTGCTGCAAATTTCAAAACTGGTTTTGAATCGAACATATTCTCCATCCACCCCGGCATATGTCTGAAAAGCGGAAATTGCTGCTTCAGAAAAATATTGACCGCTCCGTAAAATACAGGAACATCTTCATTCGCCTGTTCTCCGTTCATCGTGAGTGGAAGGTACATCGGCAGGGTGATGGCGTCGTGTCCCAAATTCCGCAGGGAATTCACATATGCGCTGTCGCGCAGACAGTTGCCACAATAAAATGTGCCACCAAAACCAGGAACAATATTTACAATTTTCATAATTATATTTTAGTAACCGCCGCCACTGCTCCCCATCTCCCCGGGGGGTGAGGCTATGGTGCAAAACAATAAACCCTTCCATCCTGCGCCCCCACAACAATCATTTTCGAAGTAACCGCCGGTGTGCTGAAAATGGCGGTTCCGGTTTCATATACCCAGATTTCATTTCCGGTATTGATGTCAAGCAGGTGAAGCCTGCCATCAGTGGAAGCAGCCACTACCTGTTTATCTGCAATTACCGGAGAAGCATCTGCCTTCCCGAGTGTTTTGAACTTCCAAAGCAATTTACCGTTTACCGCGTCAAAACAATAGATATAGCGGTTTTGCGATCCGGTAATTACCTTTCCCGACCCGATGGTCGGCGATGCGAGAAATGGTCCTCCTCCTTCAGTTTTCCATAGAATTTTCTTTGCCCTCAGATCAAAGCAATAGAAAACGCCATCGTAATTGCCAAAAAAGGCTTTGTCGCCGAGAATAGCGGCTGAAGCAGGAATATAGGTTCCGATATCGATCTTATCCGGCGCTTTTCCGTCAGTTGTGTTCACAAGGTGTAAGAATCCGTCACATCCGCCAAAAACGGCAAGTTTTCCGCCGATGGCAGGTGAACCGTTAATGAAATTGCCCGATTCATATTTCCATAATGCTTTTCCGGTCAGTGCATCCACACAATGAAGGTTGAAATCGTAACTGCCAACGAGAATGGAAGTATGTTTCTTGTCCTTGCTGATGGCAAAATTTGCAGAACCTGAAATCTGGCCATCCGTGATGTACTTCCATTTCATGGCACCCGTTTTTGCATCCAGGGCGAAAAGGACCCCTTCCATGGTTCCTGCATAAATTGTATTTCCAAGAATCAGCGGTGGCGCTTCTATTGATGTGCCGGCATTGAATTTCCATTTTAGTTTTCCGGCTGAAGTGATCGCATAGATATATCCGTCATTGGATCCGATATAAACGGTGCCTTCCCAAATGATAGCAGAGGATTTGATGGCATCCCCTGTTTTAAAGGTCCACAGAAGATGGAAGGGTGGTTTTAATACAACTGGTGCATTGCCTGATAATTGTGCATCCCCGCGATAAGAGGGCCAGCAGTCGGCGCTTTTAACCTGGGAATATCCATCGGAAATAACCAACATGGTGATAAATAGTAGCAAATTTGACCGGTGGCGAATGGGTAAACTCATAATGAATTTCTTTCTTCGTGTTTTTTAAATGCAAGTGCGCCGGTTGGGCAGGCTTCTACACATTCCCCGGCGGTTTTGGTCAGGGCTTCCCTGGTGTTTCCATGGAAGGGTACAGCAACGCGCACATCAAATCCCCTGCCGGCGAACGTCAGCCCGATTGATTCCCCGTGACGGGAAGTAATATCTACACATAATCCACAACGGATGCACTTTTCTGTTTCATATACCACCAATTCATGTTGAACCGATCTGGTAAGGTGTTTCCTTTCCGGGCTGGCAAATCTCTTCCGGTTGGCGCCATATTCATCTGCATACTGCCTGAGTTTGCAACTCACAGGTTTCCGGCAATCGCAATGGAGACATCGCCGGGCTTCATGCATGGCCTCCTGTCGGCTGAAACCGAGTAGTTTTCCGTCAACCGGCTCCATCCTGTGGTCTTGGATGCTCTCTTTCAGATATTCGTTCCATTCCGGCTCGTACAAATGGCCGATGGTTGAAACGGATTTATGATGAAGGTCAGCACCTTGACCGGCAACTTTTCCCTTCAGGTAAAGTTCCACCAGTTTGGCTGCCATTTTCCCCTGAGCCACTGAATGGACAGCCATTTTTTGTTCGCGAATGATATTTCCACACCCAAATACCCCGGGAATACTGGTTGTGAAATTTTGCTTGTTGACATATACCCCATGTTCATCGGGTTGTAACCCGAAAATATCCACCGGATGTAAATTCAGATTTCCCGTTGCAAGGATGATCGCGTCATATTCAGGGAGGATGGTTTGCCGGAATAGTTCTTTGGTGACAAGGTTTCCTAACCGGAATTCAGCGCCCATGGTCCGGATGAGGCCGATTTCAGCATCGAGCATTTCCTTTGGAAGGTGATCGTCAGGAATGTCATATTGCATGGCTCCGCCGGCTTTTTCATGTTGATCGAACAAAACACAGCCGTATCCTGATCGTAACAGGTAAAAAGCTGCTGAAAGCCCTGCCGGTCCGCTGCCGATGATGGCGACTTTTTTCCTGTTGCTTACTGGAATTTCACTCAACCCGGAATCTTCCATCCGGACATATTGAGCCGTTGAACGTTTCAAAAGACAGATGGAAACTGCCTCATCAATGGGTTTCCGCTTGCAGGCTTTTTCGCAGGGAGCCGGGCAGATATATCCTAAAATAAGTGGCAGAGCAATTTCATTCCGCACAATACGAAGCGCATGCTCAAAATCACCTGCGGCTATTAACCGGTTCATCAGCGGGATATCCATAAACGCCGGACAGGATAACCTGCAAGGCGCTTCGCAATCGCCCACATGGTCGCTGAGCAGCAATTCAAGTGCCTCCCGGCGTGCATCTTTTACCTCTTCCGACCCGGTGATAATATTCATCCCTTCGGCCACAGGCATGGCACAGGACGGCACGAAGTTGTCGCGATCAAGGTCTTTGACCAGGCATACCATGCACGAAGGATGGTTTGAATATCCCGGGTGGAAGCACATAGAGGGAATGGATATGCCAAGGATAGCTGCAGCCTCCATCACGGAAACCCCTTCCTGTACTTCGACTTGAATATGATCGATCGTTAATTTTACCATTTCATTCAATAATGATTGCATCCACCGGGCAGATTTGTCGGCAGATGTCGCATTTTATGCATTTTTCCTGGTCAATCTCATGCTTTTCATAAGGTTTAAAGGTAATAGCATCCGATGGACAACGCTGTGCACATTTGGTGCATCCGATGCAGGTATCTTTGACGATATATTGGATGAGCGGCAGGCATTTTCCTGCCGGACAATGTCCATGGATATGGGCTTCATATTCCTCCCGGAAATAACGGAGGGTGGTGAGAACCGGGTTTGGGGCTGTTTTTCCCAAACCGCAAAGGCTCCCTTTGGCGGTGCTGAGGGCCAGTTTCTCCAGACTTTCCAGATCCTCCGTTTTCCCTTTTCCATTTCTGATTTTTTCAAGCAATTCCAGCATCCTGCGGGTTCCGATTCTGCAAAAGGTGCATCTGCCGCACGATTGATTCTGGGTGAATGACAGAAAATAATGGGCAATGTCAACCATGCAGTCGGTCTCGTCGAGCACAATCAGCCCGCCGGAGCCCATCATGGTTCCAGCCTCCTTCAGCGCTTCAAAATCGATGGGCATATCCGCCACCGCCGCAGGTAAACAGCCACCCGAAGGCCCGCCGATCTGAACTGCCTTGAACTTTTTATCTCCGGCAATTCCTCCGCCAATCTCCTCTACAATCCGCCGGATGGTTATCCCCATCGGAACCTCGATCAAACCCCCGCGTTTCACCTTGCCTGCCAGGGCGAATACCTTGGTGCCCTTGCTGCCTGCAGTACCGATTTTTGAGAATGCCGAAGCGTCATGATGAATGATCCATGGAACAAGCGACAATGTTTCAGTATTATTGATCAGGGTCGGTTTATCCCACAGCCCTTTTTCAACAGGGTAGGGGGGACGCATCCTTGGAAGTCCACGGTTACCTTCCACTGAAGCGATGAGGGCAGTTTCTTCGCCACAAACAAAGGCGCCGGCGCCGCCGAAAATCCGGATATTGAATGAAAATCCGGAACCGAAAATGGAAGTTCCCACAATGCCTTTTTCTCTGCAAATACGGAGTGCTTCGCCAATCCGCATTACTGCCAGCGGGTATTCGGCCCGGATGTAAAAGACCCCATTGGATGCTCCGGTCGCATAACCCGCGATCAGCATCCCTTCGATGATGCGGAAGGGATATGATTCAAGCAACATCCGGTCCATAAAGGCGCCGGGATCGCCTTCATCACCATTGCAGATCACAAATTTATCCTGATTTTCCTGGTCTTTAACGAGTTGCCATTTTCGTCCTGATGGGAAACCTGCCCCGCCACGTCCGCGTAACCCACTTGCACTGATCTCATCGACAACCTGTTTCGGTTTCATGTCAGCCAGGCATTTTTTTAGCGAGCCAAATCCTCCTCCCCGCATGTATCCATCCAGATCAATGGGATTGGTAACACCCCTGTTTTCCGTGGCGATGTTAATCTGTGGGCCGAGAAACCTGGACAAAGGCGTGTCCCGCTGCTCTTCCAGATATTTTCTGAATGACTTTGGAGCGCCATCCGCCAGCATGTTTTCGAAAAGATTGTAAAAACCGTTTCGGAAACGGTTGAGATATCCTTCGGGCTTAAAATGGCTCAGCAAAATCTCTCTGACCTCTTCAGGTTTGATTTTAGCATAATAGGCCGGATTTTCGCCTGGCTTTAAGATTTCCATGATCGGCACCTGGTTGCAGATGCCAACACAACCAACCTGCTGCACATCCACCCTGATTTTAGTCTGGGCCAAAGTTTTCTCCAATTCGTTTTTCACATCGGAACTCCCGCTGGCCACGCAACAGGATCCCAGTCCGATGCGAATTTCACCCTGAATATTCGATGGCAAAAGTTCAGGCGACTGGTGCATGGTTGGGTGACCTTGTTTTCGGGATAGAAAATCACGAAGGATATCACCCACATTTTCCGGCTCAACGTGTCCGAAAGTTACATCGTCAATTCTGACAGCCGGAGCAAGGGTACAACAGCCCAGGCAGGCCACTTTTTCGATGGTAAAAATCCAGGAGGCATCCGTGTCCTCATTATCTTTCAACTTAAGTTCCCGTCGGAAAGCTTCATACACAAACAGGGCGCCTTTTACATGGCAGGCAGTGCCCGTACACACACTGATCCGGTGCTTTCCTGCCGGCTTGTGCCGGAATTGGGTGTAAAATGTTGAAATCCCTGAGATACGCGAAGGGGAAATGTCTGTTGTTTCACTAACACGATGCAATGCTGGTTCCGGCAGGTAGTTAAACGCATGCTGTATGTCCTGCAATATAGGAATGACGGCGTCGATGGTTGTCCCGTGAAGAGCAACCATCTGGTCCACTATTTCATTGATATGCTGGTTGTTAATTTCCACTGTTGCCACAAAATGAACTTAGCGTTTCAAAACCATTTTCGGTTTAATTAATCGTTTTCGAATTACATAAAATGATACAGAAAAACAATCGTGGCATCAAAGGCCGATTTCTTGTTGTCTTTGATTTCAAGGGAAACATTGACTTCCGCTTTGGTAATTCCTCTCAGATTAATCAGAGACGCAAGTTTCGCCCGAACCCTTACTTCATGGTCAACCAGTACAGGATGGTTGAACCGGAGCTTTTCAATGCCGTAGTTTACCATCATCTTTACATTATTGACCTCCACAATCTGATCCCACAGAAATGGTAAAACAGAAAGGTTTAAATATCCATGGGCAATGGTGGTTTTAAACGGACTTTCTGTTTTTACCCGTTCAACATCCGTATGAATCCATTGATAATCAAGGGTGGCTTCTGCAAATTTATTGATCTGTTCCTGGGTGATTTTCAGATAGTCGGAAACGCCCAATTCTTTTCCGATATGTTGTTCAAAATCTAAAAAGCTGTTAATAACCAATTTGCTCATATCATTTTTTTAAGTGTCAAATCAATCTTATCCTTTTCCAACAAATAACTCAAATGTTTTTGGGGTGATGACGGTGAATTCACTGTTTGGATAGGCCTTGGCAAAAGTTAATGGAACTCGTTCCCTTGTGTCGGGGTTCCACTTAAACTCGAAGGCTGTCAAACGTCCATCCCTGTCTTCAATATAATCGATTTCTTGTTGTTGCATGGTACGCCAGAAATAAGAATTGCCATACCAATCATAATAACTGACAACTTTCCGCCTTTCAGAAATCAGAAAATTTTCCCATAAAGCGCCCGTGTCTGTTCTTAATCCCGGAGCTGTAAAATTGGAGATAATGGCATTTCGTATACCATTATCAAAAAAGTAGATCTTTCTACTCTTGCGGATTTCCGTTCTGAGGTTACGATTAAATGCTGGTAATGTAAATATCACATAGGCTTTTTCCAGAAGATCAATATACCGTTCAACAGTCTCCTTGTCAGCGCCAATGAGCCGGGAAAGTTCATTGAAAGAAACTTCATTCCCCAATTGTAATGCAAGCACTTTCAGTAATTTCTGAAGAAGAGATGGTTTTTTAATCTTTTCATAAGCAAAAAGATCTTTATACAGGTAGCTGTCCGACAACAGGTTAAGTAGTCTGCGTTCTTCGCCGGGGTGATTAATGATATCCGGATAGTACCCGTAGATCAAGCGCTGTTCCAGCATTCGCCGTTCCTCGGCTTTCCCGATAAAAATTGCCATTTCTTCATATGATACAGGAAATAAAAAATGTTCATATTTCCTGCCGGTCAGCGGTTCCCTGATACTTTCAGCAAGTTCAAATGCAGAAGATCCGGTGGCGATCACCTGCACTTCTTTGATATTGTCGGTGATCAGCTTGATAGTCAGGCCGATATTGGCTATCCGCTGTGCTTCGTCAATGATCAGCAATTTCCGATTGCCAATGATACTTTTAAGTTGTGTTGAGGTTATATTGCTGAAAAGCTCCCTTGTATCGGGTTCATCGCCGTTTTTATATAGAAATGGAAAACCCGAATCCGAGGCAATTTTCTCTATCAATGTTGTCTTTCCGCATTGCCTGGGACCATATAGAATGATCGCTTTGCCCTTAAACAAATCCTGCTTTATTTTATATTCAAGGATGCGCGGAATCATGACTTTTTTTTCAAAAGTAGTGATTTTTCGTTTGTAAACGAAAATACTTATAATAATTTTCGTATCAGATCGAATAATTACTGAAAATCAATTTTCCAGGTGCAAACCGGACATTCAAATCTAACTGAGTACAACTTGTTGTTTTTGAAGCTGTAATAGTGGTTGGTTCCATCTACACAGGCAA
>JBAXFM010000079.1:0-19322 GCA_037139855.1 Bacteroidota bacterium | reverse complement strand
TTGATCTTCGCCCGGTTGCCAACGGCGTTTATACGGTGGTATTCCTCAACAGCGAGCTTAAGGTGGTGAGGAAGGTGCTGGTAAACAAATAAGTCAAAAGTCAAAAGTTAAAAGTCAAATGTCAAATTGCAGGAGCCCTGCCGGAGACGGTGGGGCTTTTGTTTGTATAGTTAAGTATTATCTTTTCATTAATTCTTAACAAATCTTAGGCACTCTGGTTGATACTTTATATTTTTGTATTTCTGTATGCTGGCGTAATTTCGCCAAGGTCATATTTATTATTGTTTACAAAGTTGAATCAACTAAACCATTATAATTTTAAAATCAATCAAATGAGAAAGTTTACACTATTAGCCATTTTCGTTGCGGCTATTTTATCCCTTGGATTTCACGGCACCAGCAAAGGACAGGTATTGTTGGATGAGAATTTTGCTTATCCTGCCGGCGATCTTATCACAGCCCATGGATGGGTAGCTCATTCCGGTGGAGGAACTAATCCTATTACAGTCAACACCAATGGACTTACTTTCCCGGGATATATTGATTCAGGAATTGGTAATGCCGCACTGGTTGATAATACCGGTGAAGATGATAATAAAACTTTTGTGGTGCAGTCATCAGGAATTATATATACTGCCATGATGGTAAATGTCACTACCACTGCGGCCGGATATTTTTTTAATATTGGTCCTGATCCGATTTCAACGACTTTCCGGGGAAGAGTTTTCATGGATGCAACCAGCCATTTTGGCATCAGCGTTGGTAGTGGAACCGCAAGCTATTCGGCTACAACATACACACCGGGAACTACCTACCTGTTGGTTGTTAAATATGAAATTGTCGCCGGTACAACGAATGATATCGTAAGCTTGTTTGTTTTTGACACAACAATACCTGCAACTGAACCACTTCCTACCATCGGCCCGCTTACAGATGCCACCCAGGCAGATATCAACCCCGGATCGGTTGCCTTACGGCAATTTTTAGCCTCTCAAAATGTACTGGTTGATGGTATCAGGGTAGGAACGACCTGGACTGATGTATTCGGATCTGGCATTACAGCGCCCACCACTCAGGCCCAGAATATCAATTTTACCGGCATCTCATCCAATGGAATGACGGCCAACTGGACCAATGGCAATGGCGCCAAACGTGTCGTTATCATGAACACGACCAACAGTTTCACCAATCCTGTTGATGGAACCGATCCTTCTGCCAATACAACCTATAGCGGCGTTGGGGAGCAAGTGGTTTACAATAACAGCGCCAGCTCGGTGAGTGTAACCGGACTAACAGGCAGCACAACTTACTGGATCAGGGTTTATGAGTATAACGGTACCGGTTCGACAACCAAATACCTTACGACGACTGCTACAGGGAATCCTAATAGTCAGGTTACCGCTGCTGCTGCTGTTGCTCCTTCAATTTCACTTCCAACATCGGCAACCATTACAAATACAACGGCAGTGCTTGGCGGAACTATTACCGCTGATGGCGGTGCGGCCATTACTGAACGTGGCACAGTATGGAATACGGCTCCGGGGGTTATCATTACCAACAACAAACTGGCCGAAGGTGGCTTAACCGTTGCTGCTTTCTCGCATCTGCGTGCAGTATTGCCTCCAAAAACACAGATTTACTTTAAAGCCTATGCATCAAATTCAGTAGGCACAAGCCTTACAACCGAATCATCCTTTTTCACCCTGGCCAATGAACCCATATCACATGTCACTGGATTCGCAGGCGTATCCGGCGGAACGACCAGCATCAATTTAACATGGGCAACCGCTGCAACCGGCGCCGATGGCTACCTGATTCTTCAGAAAACAGGGGCAGCAGCTCCCACCGGAATCCCTGTTGATGCCACAGGTTACACTGTTGGAACCGTCCTTGGCGATGGAACAGTGGCCGCATTGGTCACCCCGGGATCTACCCTGGCAAAATCAATCACCGGATTGTCGCCGGCCACACAATATTCCTTTACCATCATTCCTTTTGCCTGGGATGGGACCAATAATGCAACCTTAAATTATTATGTTACCCCACCCATTCCAAGCGCCAGCGCCACCACTACCGGATCGGGTCCGGTCACCTATACCTGGATGGGCGCCGACAACGGATTGTGGACGGTAGCCACAAACTGGAATCCAACACGCACTGCCATTGCTTCAAGCGACATTCTTCAGTTTAATGACGGCACGACAAAAACCGTGACTGGTGTTCCAACAGAAACCATCGGAAAACTGATCATGGCCAACAATACCATCATCAACCTGCAAAGCGCTGCGGCAGTTACCCTCACCATGAGCGGAGTTGCCGGAGCTGACCTGGATATCCCGACAGGCTGCGCCCTGAACCTGAATGCTGCCAATGCCATCACCCTGTCAATCGCAACAACAGCCACCGCCAGTATCAGCGGAAATATGACGTTCTCTTCGACCATTGCAACAGCGCATCGTTTAATCGCAGTTGATGCCAGCGCAATCACTTTCAACAGTGGCGCTGTGTTCACCGCTGGAACGTTTTTCTCCGGAAATGCATTTGGTTCAGCATCTTCCGTGCCTATAGCCGCTGCAAACTCAGTCGTTTTCGGATCCGGATCCACTTACGTTGCCCAGGCCGGCAGCAATCCATTTTCACTGACCGCTCCTGCAAGTGTTGTTGTTTTTCAGACCGGCAGTCTATATAAAGTCATTTCCAACAGCACCCCGGCATTTTCAGGCAGAACCTATGCCAATTTCGAAATGGATGCAACAGGTGTAACCCTTACAACTACGGGAGGAAGCGCTGTTTCATTGGATAATCTGACCATCACCAACGGCACGTTTAATTTCAACATGACCGGACCGACTACAGGCATCCATCAGATCCATGGGAATATCCTGGTTGCCACGACCGGGGCATTGAATTTCTCTCCCGCATCCGTTGGTACTGTTACGCTGAATGGCACAGTTGCACAATCAATTTCCGGCCCGGGCCCTGTAACCACCGGTACCAATTCAACCATCGAGGTCTTAAACGCCAATGGCATCAATCTGAATACACCCGCTACCGTGAACGGCCTGTTAAAACTCACAAACGGTTTATTCACCCTCGGCTCAAACAACCTGGTTTTAGGTACGGCCGCAAACATTACCGGCACCCCTTCGGCCACTGCCATGATTGTTGCCACAGGAACCGGACAATTGCAAAAAGGATTTGCCACCGGATTCACAGGCAGCTTTGTCTATCCTGTCGGAGATAATACCGGGACCCCGGAATATTCACCTGTAACCTTGAACTTTACCAGCGGAACCTTTGCAGCCGGCAATTTTGCTGGGATCAACCTTGTCAATGCAAAATATCCGACCGATCCGAATACCGTAAGTTATATTAAACGCTATTGGAACATTGCCTCGACGGGAATAACCGCATTCAATGGAACCGCGACATTCCAGTACATGTCAGCCGATGTGGTTGGTAATGAAGCGCAAACATTCTCCATGAAAGTGGCTCCGACCCCGTTTACCGATTTTGGTCTTGTGAATGCTGCGCAGCATCAGCTTTTCATTTCCACCTTTACATCCTTTGGTACATATACCGGTTCGCAGCCGGCGCCAACAGTTACGACCATTGCTGCCAATGCGATCACTGCCACCACGGCAACCCTGAACGGGAATGTGATTGCGAACTGGAACACAACGGCCATCAGTTTTGAATACGGACTTACAACGAGTTATGGCACTATCGTTCCCGGAACACCTTCCTCGGCAATTGGCGGCGGATCAAATTCCACGTTGGCTAACATTATCGGACTGACACTCAACACAGTCTATCATTTCAGGATCATTGGCACCAATTCGTCAGGAACCTCCTATGGAGCTGATTTGAGTTTCTCCACCGGATGTCCGATACCCTCCGGCGCCGGTACCATTACCGGACCAGTCAACGTGTGCCTTGGCGGAACAGGTTACATCTATACTGTACCTGCGATTGCCAATGCTGTCAATTATAACTGGACTGTACCAACCGGCGCAATTATCACAGCCGGCGCCAATACCAATACGATTACCGTTAGTTTCCCTGCCGGTTCTGTATCCGGGAATGTTTCGGTTTCCGGTTCCAGCATTTGCGGAAACGGCACCGTTTCGCCAAATCTGGCAGTTACCGTCAATCCTTTACCGGTTCCAGCGATCACCGGTCCTGCGAATGCGTGCATCAATTCAACCGGGAACGTATATACCACCCAGTCGGGGATGACGGGTTACACCTGGGCTGTTTCAGCCGGGGGAACCATTGTCGGAGGAGCAACTACCAACAGCATTACGGTAACCTGGACCACAGCCGGGGCGAAAACTGTTTCGGTAATCTATACCAGCGCAGTGGGTTGTCCTGCTGCGACACCAACTGTTTACGCAGTAACCGTGATAAACTTCCCAACCCCGACCATCTCGGGCCCCAGTGTGGTCTGCGCAAATGCGGCCAATATCGTTTATACAACGGAAGCCGGAATGACCAATTATAACTGGGCTGTATCCATCGGCGGGACCATCATTGCAGGCGCTGGAACCAATGCTATCACTGTTTCATGGCCATTTGCAGGAAGCAGAACCGTGAGTGTAACCTACACGAATCCTACGGGATGTTCAGCCCTTGCCCCTACCGTTTATAATGTTACCGTCAACCCAGCTGCCGCTCCTTATATCGGGAGCAATAACAACCCCTGTGTCAATTCAACAAACAACCAATACATTACCAACAGCGGAATGACGGGTTATGTTTGGGGAATTTCAACCGGAGGAACCATCGTATCAGGTCAGGGAACCAACACCATCAATGTAACCTGGACCAATACCGGCGCTCAGTGGGTGAGTGTTACTTTTACCAATACCTATGGATGCTCTCCTGCTACCCCCTACGTGTATAACCTTACCGTTAATCCGGTGCCTTATGCCGCAGGCGCCATTACCGGTACCGCTGCCGTATGCGCCGGGACGAACGGCGTGGCTTATTCATGTCCTGAAATTTCCAATGCAACCTCCTACACCTGGACATTGCCAGCCGGAGCAACCATTGCAAGTGGAGCAGGAACCAACGCTATCACTGTCAATTTCGGGGCAACTGCCGTTTCAGGAAATATTACTGTTGCCGGTAACAATACCTGCGGCAACGGACCTGCTTCAACTTTTGCCGTAACCGTGAATCCTGTACCGGCTCCCGCCGGAACGATTACGGGTTCTGCATCGGTTTGTGTCGGAGCAACCGGCGTTACCTATAGTGTGCCAACCATTAACGGCGCCACATCCTATATATGGACCGTTCCTGCCGGAGCAATTATTACCTCCGGGGCCACCACCAAAAATATCGTGGTAACTTTTGGCCCTTCAGCGGGTTCGGGTGTGATCACGGTAAAAGGAACCAACACCTGCGGTAATGGTACGGTTTCACCAAACTTCAATGTTACGATGAGTTCCATTCCGGCAGCGCCAATCGTGACTGTTTCAGGAAATGTTCTCACCAGCAGCGCCCCCACCGGCAACCAATGGTACTTTGAAGGAACCGCCATTCCGGGCGCAACCGGTAAAAACTATACGGTTATAAGCAACACCGGCTATTACTGGTGTGTGGTTACCCTCAATGGTTGTTCATCCCCCATTTCCAACAAGGTTTGGCTGGTGATAACCGGTCAGCAGGAAGTGCAAGGCAGCAATTTCAGTATTTATCCGGTACCCAATGATGGAAAATTCACCGTTTCCATTACCAGTGCGGTGCAGGAATCCTATTCAATCCTGGTGTACAATCAGCTGGGCTCCAATATCTTTGAACTGAGTGATGTACAAGTGAATGGAACCTTTGAAAAGCAGATTGACCTCCGCCCGGTTGCCAATGGCATTTATACCGTGGTATTCCTCAATAGTGAGCACAAGGTGATGAGGAAGGTGCTGGTGAACAAATAATTCAAAGTGCAATGTCAAATTGCTAAAATAGGGCATCCTAACAGGGTGCCCTATTTTTTAATATTCAGAATTATTTCATTCTGCCTTTCACATTCATTCTTTGGTGCAGAATTCTAACTATCAGGACAGGCTGGTCCTTGCTGATTTTATAAAACACCAGATGTGATTTAACTGTAGAGGCTCTGAATCCTTCCTTAATATGATCCATTGGTTTTCCTGAGAAAGGATTGGTTACGATATACTCTATTTCATTTATTATCAAATTATAGTACCTGTCTGCCTGATCAACAGACCATTTTTCATAGGTATATGCCCATATAGATTCCAGATCCTTTACAGCTTCATTTGACAATCTGTATTTGACCATACCTATAAATGTTTTTCATGTAAATCCTTCAGGTGTATCTTTGAATTAAAATCTTCTGCGATACCACTATTTTCGCCAAGCTCAAGAGCTGCCTGTAATACTTCTATTTTTTTTTCTTCCTGCTCCAGTAATCTTAATCCAGCTCGTATGACTTCACTGGCTGAATTATAGCTTCCCGATCCTATTTTATTCAAAATGAAGTTTTCAAAATGGTTCCCTAATGATATGGATGTGTTTTTACTCATGATCTAAATTTTAGCCAAAAGTACCAATTATTGGTAACAAATGCAAATATTTCATCTTTTTTTTATTGGTTGATGATGCCACACAACGAGCTGAGGGTTGATAAATGGATGCAACATCCGGTTCTCTATGCAAGCAAAAATAATCTGCAATTTTCGCACAAGATTGGCTGAAAGAAAAAACCCCAAGGATTGTCAATAAAAGGATTTTTGATAGTATTTTTGTGTTTTCAAATTGAACCAACAAATAATGAGACAAAAGTTAATCATATATACGGTCATTTTCAGCATTTGCCTTTTACTTCCGATCATCCTGTCAGCAAGGAACGCACCCGTTACCACCGCCGGTTCCTCCACCATTTGCCCCGGAGCCGCTGTAACTGTACCCATTACCGTTACCGGTTTCACCACCATCAAGGCGGTGACCCTCCGGCTCGATTATGACCCTACGCAACTGACTTTTGTGAGCTATACCAATTTATATCCATCCTTTGCCAGTGCTTCTGTCAACTATATCAATGTCGGTCCGACACTCACCAAAATAATGATTGTCTGGGCGGATGTCACGGCACTATCGCTTCCGAACGGAACAAAATTGATGGATCTGAATTTCACTCATCTCACAGGATCGCCCATCGTAATATTCAACAACACCTCCAATAGCGGTGGCGACTGTGAATATGCCGATGAGAATGGCGCATCGATGAACGATGTACCTTCGTCAACCTATTATTTCAATGCAACGATTACCAACAATACCGTCGCTCCGGCAGGAACGATCACAGGCGCAAACACACTGTGTGCAGGAGCCAGCAATGTGGCATACAGTGTTCCGGCCATTGCGAATGCAACAAGTTACATTTGGACCGTGCCTACCGGGGGATCGATCGTTTCCGGGAATAATACCCAGGCAATCGTTGTGAATTATGCAACTTCAGCCGTTTCGGGAAATGTAACCGTTAAAGGAACAAATGTTTGCGGACAGGGTGCTACTTCCAGTCTCACGGTGACCATCAACCCCGTACCTGTACCGACTATTACCGGATTGGGAACTGTTTGCTCCGGCTCTGTTAACGTGAACTACACCACAGAGCCAGGCATGACAGGTTACACCTGGACAATCTCGCCAGGAGGAACCATCACCTCCGGTACAACGACTAATTCCGTAATGGTCAATTGGAATACTGCCGGCGCTCAAACCCTCACGGTGAACTACTCCATTTCTGCCACCGGATGTTCCGCGGTTACCCCTACTTCAAAAACGGTTACCGTCAATGCATCGCCGGTTCCAACCATCACCGGTACAACCACCGCATGTGCAGGCTCAACGGGCAATGTTTACACAACAGAGCCAGGGATGACGGGTTATCTCTGGAACATTTCGGCGGGAGGATCCTTAACAGCCGGAGGTGGCATCACCGACAATTCAGCAACCATTAACTGGAATACGGCCGGCGCCCAGACAGTAAGTTTAAATTACACCAATTCCGCCGGATGTGCAGGCTTAACGGCTACCATCAAATCTGTCATGGTTAATGCACTTCCATTACCGACCATCACCGGCCCCCTGTCGGTTTGCGCAGGTTCAAGCGGCAATGTTTACACCACCGAAGCAGCCATGACCGGATATGTATGGATGGTATCTGCCGGGGGTTCTGTCACTGCCGGTGGCGGACCAACCAATAACACAGTAACCATTTGGTGGAATATTGCCCTTCCGCAAAGTGTAAGCGTCAATTACAACAATCCGGCCGGATGTATGGCCCAGAATCCAGCCGGTGCAAATGTTGCTGTTAACCCTTTACCAGTTCCCACTATTACAGGTTCCGCCAGCGTTTGTGCCGGAACAACGGGCGTTTCGTACACAACAGAGGCTGGTATGACCAATTACCTCTGGACCATCACCCCGGGTGGTACCATCACTTCAGGATCGGGAACAAATAACATTATGGTCACCTGGAATACTGCCGGTGCACAGGTATTGACTGTAAATTATACTGCTTCAAACGGTTGTGCGGCCATGGCGCCTGTCTCGAAAACTGTCACTGTAACTTCCATTCCCGGCGTTGCAGGAATTATTACAGGGAATTCGAACGTATGTGCCGGCGACAATGGGGTGCCCTACTCAACGCCGGCTATTACCGGTGCGACTTCCTATTCCTGGAGCCTTCCGGCTGGTGCGATCATTGCCACGGGCGCCGGAACAAACAGCATCACCGTAAACTTTGGTGCGAGTGCAGTGGCAGGCAACATCACCGTATCAGGAATAAATACCTGTGGCGCCGGGACCTCCTCCCCTCCTCTGCCAGTGATCATTTCTCAAATGCCCGGCGCGGCGGGGACCATCACAGGATCTGATGTGGTTTGCGCCGGAACCAATGGTGTGATCTATAGTGTTCCCGCCATTGCCAATGCCACCACCTACGAATGGACCCTTCCTGCCGCGGCTGTAATCACCTCAGGCGCCGGAACCAACCAGATCATGGTCAGTTTCAGCGCTACTCCGGGTACCGGCACCTTCACGGTAAAAGGCGCCAGCGTTTGCGGTAATGGCGCTGTATCGCCCGACTTTAATGTGACAATGATCGCCTCACAGGGAGCGCCGGTTGTAACTGCAGCCGGACCAATGCTAACCAGCAGCACTGCTACGGGCAATCAGTGGTATTATGAAGGCACAGGCGCCATTACCGGCGCCACCGGACAAACATACACGGCCACCATCACAGGCTGGTACTGGACCTCTGTAAATGGCGTTGGGTGCCCCTCCCTGGAATCGAATCATGTGTATGTACTGTTTACCGGTGCTGATGAATTCCAAAACGATCATTTTAAGGTGTACCCTGTTCCTTGCAATGGGATGTTTAATGCTTCTATCACTTCGTCCTCGCTGGAATCCTATACCATCGTGGTGTACAACCTGATGGGAATTAAAATTTTTGAACACAGGGATATCCCGGTAGCAGGAACTTTTGAACAACAGATCGACCTGCGCCCACTTGCCAAAGGCATCTATTCTGTGGTCATCATTGGCAGCGATCATACCGCAGTGAGGAAAGTGATCGTGCGATGAAGGTTACCTGTACATTCCTTCTGGCTTTCCTTTTGTACTTACCAGGGTTTTCCCAATATTACAGTACCGGACAGGACCCCGCCTCCATACGATGGCAGTATATTAAAACTGATCGTTACAAACTGGTTTACCCTGCGCCATTTGAGAAAAAAGCGCAGTACCTCGCTAATATCATGGACATTATCTCCCGGAACGAGACCACAACCCTTTTGGCTAAAGTCCCCCGAATCCCGATTATTCTGCACACTCAATCGGTCATTTCCAACGGTGTTACGGTGTGGGCGCCCAAACGCATAGAGTTATACAGTTGCCCCCCGCAGCAAACCTACGCCGAAGAGTGGCTTGAGCAACTGGCCATCCATGAATACCGTCATGCCATTCAGATCAGCAAGATGAACCAGGGATTTTCAAAAGCGCTCTATTATATTTTCGGAGAACAAATCACCGGTGGTATCCTGGGGTTGTATGTTCCTTCATGGTTTCTCGAAGGAGATGCCACGGTGACCGAAACAGCCATGACCAATTCAGGCCGGGGACGATCGGGACTTTTTGAAAGCACCCTTCGTGCGCAGGTTGTTGAAAAGGGTCCGTACTCCTATGATAAGGCAACCATGGGTTCCTACAAAACTTTTACACCTGATGCCTATTCCCTGGGATATTATCTTGTCGGACAGTCACGGGCCAGATATGGCGCCGATTTGTGGAATACAGCGCTTGACAGGGTTGCCAAACTTCCCTTCATGGTAGTTCCGTTTAACAGCGGCATCCACAAAGTGACCGGGAAGTGGAAAACACAACTCTACAAGGAGTCGCTCGCCACGCTCGACAGCGCCTGGAAAAAACAGTTGGCCGCTACTCATCACCCTGTGATGCATTCCATCACCCTAAAAGATCCTCAAAACCATACTGTTTACAATCATCCCATCCACTTGAATGATTCCACCATCCTGGCCGACAAATCAAGCATGGATGATGTCGACCGTTTTGTGCTCATCAACCGCAGAACAGGTAAGGAGCAAATCCTGTTAACGCCCGGTTACCACATCAGCGGAACAACATCCATCGGAGGTGATTATCTGGTATGGTCTGAACTCGAAAATGATGTACGATGGTCGAACCGCGATTATGCAGAAATAAGGATGTATAACTTTAAGACGCAGAAACAGCAGGAACTGACCCACGAATCGCGTTATTTTGCGCCCATCATCTCCTCCGATGGTTCCAGGGTGGCTGCGGTATATTTTTCTGAGGAAAACCAGTGTTCCATCGATATTCTGGAGGTACCCTCCGGCAAACTTGTTAAACGATACCTCATTCCGGACTATGAACAGGCCATTACTCCCAACTGGTCGCCCGATGAAACAAAGATCATCTTCACCCTGCTTACTAAAAAGGGAGAAACCATTGCCATCCTCGACCTCGTTACCGGGAAAATTCTCACCCTGTTTCCACCCTCCTACAATGATTTCAACGGGACGACTTTTTTTTACAGGCAATACATCATGTTCAGCGTTGATCATTCCGGAGCGGAGAATATTTATGCCATGGACACCCTGTCCCATGCCATTTTCAAGATTACCTCCGGCCGCTTCGCCACATTTGATGCGGATCTTAGCTCTGATAAACAAACCATGATCTGTTCCGATTACACGTCCGATGGCCTCATGGTGGTTGAAATCCCGATCGATACAACTGAATGGATACCCCTCCGTCAGGTAAACAACCATGCCTACAGATTATCTGATTTACTGGCAGCCCAGGAAACCACCAACATCCAGGACAGTGTTCTTGACCGTAACATCTATAAAATGAACAGTTCAGATCATGCCAACCTGCAAAAAGACACCATCATTGGAAGAGAATATCCATCGCGGAAATATTCAAAGTTCCTGAACCTTTTTAACCTGCATAGCTGGGCCCCGGTCTCCTTCGATCTGAACAACCTGAATTTCAACCCGGGGGTGATGGTACTCTCCCAAAACGCACTGAGTACCATGTTTGCCGGCGCAGGATGGGAATACGACCTCAATGAACAAACCGGGAAATTCTACACCAGTTTAAGCTACCGGGGATGGTACCCGGCCATCAACCTTCAGTTCGACATTGGCAACCGGGCCGGATTTGTCAGGTATCATGGAAGCAGCAGAACTTACCGGGTTACCTGGCAGGAAACCAATTTCAAAGCCTATGTGAGTATTCCCTGGAATTTCTCCCATGGCCGATGGTCGCGTTATTTTCAGCCCTCTGTCGGTTCAACCCTGATCGGGGTGAAACATAACGCATCCACGCCAGATAACTTTACTGCCGGTTGGATCCAGACCCTTGACTACCGGGTTACCGCTTCGCAATATCAGCATTCCAGTCAAAAAGATGTTTACCCCCGTCTGGGACAGGCCATCGACATTACCTTCCGTCATACCCCATTTGGAGCCAACAATATGGGGTCGATCTTCGGCGCCGAAGCGAACCTCTATTTCCCGGGAATTGATCGTCATCATGGAATTTGGTTGTATGGCGGATACCAGCAGCGGAATGAAAAAGATGTATATGGTTATTCTTTTTCAAACCTCATTGCTTATCCGAGAGGATATACAAGCGTTTATGATGACAATTTGGTCAGCCTAAGCCTGAACTATAAACTTCCGTTGTGGTATCCTGATTTCAGTTTTGGTTCTGTCGTTTATCTGAAAAGGCTTAAATTGAATTTGTTTTACGATTGGGCGACGGGCAGGAATTCGGGGTATTTGAACACCTATCAGTCTGTGGGTGGCGAACTTACAGCCGATTTTCATTTTCTGCGGTTTGTTGCGCCAATCGAAATGGGGGTTCGCAGCATATTCTTCCCATCGACCGGAGGTTGGGGGTTTGAATTTCTATACGCTATTTCGTATTGAAAATTTTTATCTTTGGCCATTCGATTAATTCATTTGTTACAGACATGCAAAAGAAACCGGTGAGCAAAAAACCCCTGAAAAAGTCGGTTCCTCCGGCTGAAAAAACCCCGACTACTGCATCCATGGATGAAAATAAGTACCTGTTTTATGGCGCCATGGTCTTGCTGTTCATCATCAGCATGATTACCTTCTCCCCGATGCTGAACAACGATTTTATCCATACCTGGGATGATGGCATTTATGTGGTCGAGAATCAACTTCTTCATGACCTTTCGTGGCATGGCATTGTCAACATATTCCGCTATGGCGATGAATTCCAACGACTTGTTAACAATTATCATCCTGTTACTGTTTTATCCCTGGCGCTGAATTACAAGATATCGGGATTGGAGCCGGGATCCTATCACATGACCAATCTGATCTTTCATGGGTTAAATGCCATCCTAACCTTTCTTTTTGTTTATCTGCTGAGCCGCCGGAAATTATGGCCTGCCGTGATCTCCGGATTGTTATTTGCCGTTCATCCGATGCACATCGAATCAGTAGCCTGGGTGGCAGAGCGGAAAGATGTGTTGTACACTTTCTTCTTCCTGGCCGGACTGATCGCCTACCTGAAATACCTTGAAGATGAAAAGATCTGGAAGCTGGGCGTGGCGCTTGTGCTATTCATTTTATCGTGTCTTTCGAAAGCCATGGCCGTTCCGTTTCCGATGATCCTCCTGCTGATTGACTATCTCCACCGCAGAAAGTTCTCATGGAAGCTTGTCATCGAAAAAATGCCCTTTTTTCTCATTGCCCTGCTCATCGGATTTATGTCGGTCCACCTGCAATCGATCAGCGCCATCAATAAGTTCGAGACATTCACTTTGTTCCAACGCACGATGCATGCCTCGTATGGTTTCATCGCCTATATTGTTAAATTCTTCAATCCCTCCGGTCTTTCTGCCTTCTATCCCTATCCAGCCATTACCACCACCGGACTCTTACCCCTATCCTTTCGGCTAGCTCCATATTGTTTCCTCCTGATTGCTGCGATCCTGGGATGGGTATCGACCAGAAAGGGAGAGAATCCGCGTGTTATTGTTTTCGGGATCCTCTTCTATTTCTTTACCATCGCGCTGGTACTCCAGTTCCTTTCGGTGGGGAAAGCGATTATGGCCGACCGCTATACCTACATCCCATATATCGGGCTCTCCTTCATCATCGGAATGCTTGCCGATTTTTACATGCATAAGAAATCTTCGTTGAAATACCTTGGATATGGTATTGCAGCAGGTATGGTGGTGATGGTTATTGTTTTTTCCTTCATGACCCATGAACACACAAAAGTGTGGAAAAGCGACATCACCTTATGGTCGAACGCACTTGACCAATACCCAGATGGCCGCTTGAACTTCATCTATGAGAAGCGGGCAGAACGGAATCTGCTCAAGGACCAGTACGAAGCCGCCCTCGCCGATTACCTGGTCATCTCTGCCAATGATCCCCGTAACGAAAATGCACTTGAAAGCATAGGGAGAATCTATGGAAAATATTACAACGACATGGGGAAAGCAGTGGAAAACCTCGAAAAAGCTTACGCTGTCAATCCAAAGAACCCTTCCGTACTGAAAAGTCTCGGGGTGGCCATGGGGATCAAAGGCGACTTCCCAAAGTCGCTCGATTACCTGTTGCAGGCCTATCAAATCGACAAGTCAGACACCTCCCTGATGCGGAATATCTCCGCAAGTTATTTTAACATGGGCAATGCGGCAAAAGGCAAAGAGTTTAATCAACTTGCCAGGTCGATGAAAACGAAATAGGTTACATTTGCATCTGCATGCTTCCAAAATCAATCACCGGTAAATTGCTGGTATGGCGCTTGCGCCATGTCAGGCCACGTCAATTCATCCTGGCGCTCAGTGTTGTGGTTGGGCTTGGAAGCGGGCTGGCCGCCGTCATACTGAAAAACACCCTGTATTATACCAATTATTTCCTGACCAACGGATTCAGTTATCATGGCATCTATTATCTTTTTCTGGCATTCCCGGTCATCGGGATTATCCTCACCGTATTGTTTGTCAGGTATGTTGTGAAGGACAACATCAGCCATGGGGTTAGCAAGGTACTCTATGCCATTTCGAAAAACAACAGTCATATCAAGCCACACAACACCTATTCATCGCTGATTGGCTGTACGCTAACGCTGGGATTCGGTGGTTCAGTCGGGCCTGAAGCGCCCATCGTGCTTGCCGGATCTGCCATCGGATCAAACCTGGCAAGGCTGTTCCGTCTCGATTACAAAACAACCACCCTGCTGATCGGATGTGGTGCGGCAGGAGCCATCGCCGGTATATTTGAAGCCCCGATTGCCGGCGCCATATTCGTACTGGAAATCCTGATGCTTGACTTAACCGTTAACACCCTGATTCCGCTGCTGATCACTACCGTCACGGCATCTCTTGTATCATTTCTCCTGATGGGAAATGAGGTGCTGTTTTCCTTCACACTGAACAGTCCGTTCATCATTCGTCACATCCCATTCTATGTGCTGCTGGGGGTTTTTACAGGATTGGTCTCCGTTTTATTTATCCGTGGAAGTATTGGCATTGAATCATTTTTGAAAAGATTACCCACCGCGCTGAGGGTTGGAATGGCCGGGATTTTCCTGGCCATGCTGATGTTCGCCTATCCTTCGTTGTTCGGAGAAGGATATACCGTACTTAAAGAGGTCATCAACGGCCATGGGGAAGTAATTGGCAATTCAACCCTGTTTGGCGTATTGAAAGAGAACAACTGGTCATTCCTGGTGATCATTTTCGGTTTGATCGGGATGAAGGTGGTTGCCATGGCGCTTACGCAGGGCATCGGGGGCATCGGAGGCACCTTCGCCCCTGCCATTTTCGTCGGGACCATCTGTGGATACTTTTTTGCAACCCTGCTGAATAATGTTTTCGGACTCCATATTTCACCATCCAACTTTGCCCTGGTAGGAATGGCAGGCGTGATGGCCGGGGTGATGCATGCCCCGCTGACTGCTATTTTCCTCATCGCGGAGATTACCGGTGGATATCAATTACTCACTCCGCTTATCATGGTTTCGGCTATTGCCTACCTGACTTCTCATTTTTTCGAAAACCATTCGATCTATACCCGCCAGCTGGCTGCACGTAAAGAGCTGATTACCCACGACAAGGACAAAGCAGTGCTTTCGTTCATGTCGCCGAAACAACTGATTGAGACCAACTTTGCCCGTGTGGATCCCGAAGCAACCCTGGGACAGCTTGTAAAGATTGTCTCCACTGCTTCGCGAAATATTTTCCCGGTCGTTGACAAGGATGGTACTTTTCATGGCCTTGTAATGCTCGACAACATCCGGCAGATCATGTTCGACCAGTCAATTTATGACGTTACCTATGTGAAGGATCTTTTGTTCATGCCCGATTACGCCATCAACCCCCATGATTCAATGGACACCGTGATACAGCTTTTCCAGCAGAGCGACCGTTACAACTTACCTGTTTTACAAGATGGAAAGTATCTTGGGTTTATTTCAAGAGCCAAAGTTTTTTCGCAGTACAGGGAGATGTTGAAGAAGTTTTCGGAGGATTA
Organism: Bacteroidota bacterium; assembly: GCA_037139855.1. Classification (GTDB taxonomy): domain Bacteria; phylum Bacteroidota; class Bacteroidia; order Bacteroidales; family FEN-979; genus CAIVAT01. Next base: position 3,222 of record JBAXFM010000079.1, on the reverse strand, counting down.
ATTTACCTCACCCCCCTGACCCCCTCTCCGCACGGAGAGGGGGAGAAAAGTGGAGTTTAATACCCAAACACATCCTTCAATCCCAGCGAATTCACTGCGCCATAGGTTGAGAGTGTTTTCATATCCAGGGCAGATTTTTTACCCAGCACGAGGATGGTGAAGGTTTTGTTCTTGATGTACTTCTGTTGGAATACTTTCAGGTCGGCAAAGGTCATCTTTGGAACTTTTTCAAACACATCTTTGCGGATATCGTAAGTAAGACCAAACTTTTGCGCATTGAGGTAGTTGAACAGCACCTGCGCTTTGGTGATGCGCTCGGTCCTGATTTTATTGATGATTGCCTCCCTGGATGAATTCAGCGCTTTTTCGCTTTCCGGCATGTTGTTAAACAATCCTGTCATCGCCTTCATGGCTTCGGGCAGCTTGTCGATTTGTGTGCCGATGTAGGAGAACAGATAGAAATTCTGGTAGGGCTGCTGCGGGGAACGGTAGCCGGCATAGGCGCTGTAAGCTAATCCTTTTGATTCACGGATTTCCTGAAAAACGATCGAATTCATGCTGCCGCCAAAGTATTCATTGAAAAGGCGAACCACCGGGATGATGCTCTTATCATAAGGATCCGACTTGGAAAGCATCACAATTTCAGCCTGTTTCATCTCGTAATCCACGGTATATACCTTTGACACGTCTGTGGGTTTCTGCTCAAATTTCACCGGAACAGGCACTGGTTTTAAGGTAGCCGGAACCTTATGTTCTTTATTCAGCAGCGCCATCAGGCTATTGGTGTTATCCGGGCCATAATAGAGCACTTTGTGCTGAAAACCGGTCATTCCCCATATGAGTGAAACCAGTTCTTCTGCTTTGAGCGCATCGAGTTCAGTCGAAGATAAAATATTGGTAAAAGGTGATTTTGCCCCATACACCCCATAGTTGTACATGGCCGACCACAGAATGGTTTGTTTTGAAAGTTTGTCATCATCCCGGCGCTTTTTGATATCAGCCACCAGGTTATCCAAAGCCGGTTTATCCGGGCGGGCATCTGAAAGCAACTGTTCAAACAGGGCCACAGATTTGGCCATATTTTCGCTCAATCCGCTCAGGGAGACCCATACTTCCACATCCGAACTGTTCACGTTAAAGGAACAACCCAGCTTGTAGAACTCTTCCTGAACCTGTTTGGGCGTATATTTCGATGTTCCCAGGTATTTGAGGTAATCGAGGGCGATACCCAGTTCACGGTTGCTGTTTGTGCCCATGTCAAAGTAATAATACAGGGAAAAGGTGCTGTTTTCTGTGTTGGCCTTATACAAAACAGGAATATTTCCTTTGATCCTGAATTGTTTGATATCCTTGGCATAGTCGATAAAAACCGGCTCAATCATTTTGCCCGGCTCAGCCACAATCTTCTTCAGAAAAGCCGATTCATCATCGCGGTTCATGGTGACCGGTGTGATCTGCGGCTTCATCACCTTGGTAGTTTCTTTGGCTTTACCGTTGCGTTTGTAAACGATTACATAGTTATTGCCATAGTTTTTGTTGGCAAAATCAACGATATCCTTTTTGGTGATTTTTGACAGACGGTTTACATTATTTACCACATCGGCATGGGGAAGTTCCTTGACAAATTCATCCACCAGCTCCATGGTTCGGCCATTGTTGGATTCATATTTCTTAATTTCCGACAATTTGAAATCATTGATGATGGCCGGGATCAGCCAATCGGGAAACTCCCCTTTCTTCACCAGTTCGATCTGAGCCATGATAAGGTCTTTCACCTCTTCGAGCGACTGACCTTCTTTGGCTTTCCCCGAGAAAATGTTGACAGAATAATCTTTCAACACATATGAAAAAGCGCTGGCTTCCAGCACCTTCTGGGCCTGGTTCAGGTTCAGGTCCATCAAACCGGCATTGCTGTTGCTCAACACCATGTTGCACATCGTTACCAGGTCGGCATCTTTGGTATCGGCGCCTCCCAAACGATAACCAATGGTTACCGATTCGGCATCGGGACCCACCACCTCTTTTACAATGGGCTGGGTAATCGGTGATTCGATGGCAGGAACATACGCTGCAACCGGCTTCGAAACCAACTGTCCAAAGGTAGCATCCACCTGTTTGATCACCTCGTCGGGGTTAAAATCACCCGACAGTATAATGGCCATGTTGTTGGGAACATAGCGGGCGGCATAATAATTTCTCAGGGAGGTAAGCGACGGATTTTTCAGGTGTTCAACAGTACCAATAACCGTTTGCGTTCCGTAAGTATTTTTCTGGAACAGTCCGGCAAACAAATCCTCAAAAACCTTGTCATCGTCATTGTCAAGGCTCATATTTTTCTCTTCATACACGGTTTCCAGTTCGGTATGAAACAGGCGGAAGATGGGATCCTGGAAACGTTCGCGCTCAATCTGCAGCCACTGACTGATTTTATTGGACGGAATATCGTTGATGTAAATCGTTTCTTCGAAAGAGGTAAAGGCGTTGGTTCCTTTGGCGCCGATTACCGACAACAGTTTATCATACTCATTGGCAATGGCATAGGTTGACGCCACGCCCGACAGGCTGTCAATTTCATGGTAAATCTTTTTCCGCTGAATTGTGTCGGTTGTCTTTTTATACACCTCGAATTTGTATTCGATCTGGTCGATCAGCACCTTTTCCTTGGCAAAATCCTTGGTTCCGAATTCATCGGTGCCCTTGAACATCATGTGTTCGAGGTAATGCGACATCCCGGTATTGTCCGATGGATCGTTTTTACTCCCTGTTCTTACGGCTATGGCCGTTTGAATGCGCGGGGCATCTTTATACACCGTGAGATAAACCTTAAGTCCGTTGCTTAGTGTATAAATCCTGGCCTTGAGCGGGTCGCCCTTGACCGTATCGTATTTATAGGATTTCTGTGCCATGACACTGGTGGTCAGCACTAACATGATGGTGATTGCAGCAAATCGCGAGATCGTCTTTTTCATTGAAATTTGATTAAATGGATTGTAAAATAAACAAGAAGTTTGGAGTGAACGGCAAAGATAGTTAAAAGATTCACAAGTTGTATTCCATTCCGGTGACCCCATTTGAATGACGAAGGACGAATGACGAATGACAAATGACGAATGACGTAGCAACCAATAGGGAAGCAATAGGGAAGCAATAGGGAAGTAATAGGGAAGCAATAGGGAAGCAATAGGGAAGTAATAGGGAAGTAATAGGGAAGTAATAGGGAAG
>JBAXFM010000078.1:0-19446 GCA_037139855.1 Bacteroidota bacterium | reverse complement strand
AAGCAAACCCGGTCCAAGTGATTTATGAACCTCAATTGCACAACCGATTATCTTTGCTGAAATCTCATTTTCTGTCATATATAACTTTTTTACAAGGTTTGTTTTGATTAAGTATGCAAACGGATTGCCATAAATTGGATCTTATTAGTTTGGAGTTGGTAGGTGTTCATATTGCTTAATCGGAAAATCATCAAAAGGTAATACATGTTTTTAGGAAAAGTTATTAACAATTGCAGGGGTTAGTTCCCGGATGTATGAACTTGCTGATATCCCTCCGGCTGTGTGATATGCTGAACTTGGATCAAAATTATTTTCTTACCTTTACTCTTCCTAAGGATGAGTAAATAATCAGGGTAATGAAAAATGTCGTCGCTTTTTTCTTTGCATTCCTGCTGAGTCCATCCATTTGTTTTTCGCAAAACGACAGAATGATCAGCCCGGAATTATGGCTTGATAACCAGCCCGGGATCTTCCTGGGTTTGCTGTTAATCCTCATTGGTATTGTATTCTTTTTTGTGTTTTTCTCTAAGCGGAAACCATCAGAGATGCATCTTCTTTTCCTGGCAATTTTTGTCCTGGGATACGGACTTCGCGTAATTTCGGAAAACGAACTGGTAATTATATCGTTGAATGTTCCAATATCTTTTTGGGCATATATTACCTCAACCGTTACGAACACACTACCGGTTTTTTTCATCCTTTACCTGAAATCCTTCAGCGGCTGGGGATGGAAACGATCAATCTACTGGCTTCTGCTGCTCTGGATTGTCTATGGATTGTTTGCGATCATTGCCGGGATCGTCACGGGTATCCCCGATTTTATCGGAAGGACTGTCCTCAACAACATCATGGTCATCCTGATTATCGTGGTTTTAAGTTTCAATCGCTTCCTGGCAAGAGAAAAAAGGACCAGGGAAGGGCGCATCATTGAAATCGGAATTTTTGTTTTTATCCTTGCAGTTTTGTACAACAATCTGGGCCCGGTAAATTTTTATTTATCCAGAACCTCTGTTGAACAAACGGCTTTTTTCTTTTTCATCTGCTGCCTGATCTATGCCTCTTTCCTGCGCAGCAGCCGGGCAGAAATGGAATACCTGTCAATTCTGCACGACCTTGAAACTGCGCGGCAGATCCAGCGTGCCATCCTTCCGCAGGTTATGCCGGTATCATCCTCGTACAGCATTTTCCCTGCCTATATCCCGATGACTTTGCTCGGCGGCGATTTTTATGACATACACGCGGCGGATGACCATCATTTAGGCGTCCTGGTAGCAGACGTTTCCGGTCATGGTATCCCTGCGGCTTTGCTGGCCTCCATGGTCAAAGTTGCATTTAATGCCCATGTTAACATTGCTGATCAGCCGGCCGCCTTGCTTGAATCCATGAACCAGGCACTGACGGGACAACTGAATAATGAATTTATAACAGCTGCGTATCTGTGGTTTAATTTCAGGGATATGACCTGCCGCCATGCTTCTGCAGGTCATCCTTCACCAATCCTGCTTCGCGGGTTAAAAGCGGAGGATCAGCCGGTAGCCATCAAAAACATCCCCATCGGCATATTACCCGGCATAAAATATGGTGAGTCGGCTGTGAAACTATGCCCGGGAGACCGCATCGTGCTCTATACCGACGGGTTGACCGAGGTTATTAACCCCCAGGGAGAATTATTCGGTAAAAGCCGGTTATTGACAAGGCTGGAAGAACTCAGGAATATACAGGGTGAAAAGATTTCGGATCATATCATTCAAACTGTATATACATGGTCGGGAAAGAAAAAGGATAACAGCATGGATGATGATGTGACCATCATTGTCATCGACATAGGTCATCTATGATTCGATCATCCGTTTTTTTCACCATGGCAGGTGCAGTTTTCAATTCCAGTCAATTATTTTTCAAGCCGTTTGAGTATATCATTCATCATCTCTATTTGAACTTTATGAATCTCCAGTACTTCCTGTTGTTCATTGATAATTAAATGATCAATTTTTTCATGGAGCATCCTGATTTCGAGTTCCGATTTCAGGTTAATCATATAGTCCTTCTTGCCACGCTCCCTGTCTTTTTCTTCCTGGCGGTTTTGACTCATCATAATCACCGGGGCTTGTATTGCCGCTAAACTCGATAATATTAAATTCAATAGTATAAACGGATAAGGATCAAATCCCTTGTTTCCCAGCCAATATATGTTGATGCAAATCCAGACTAAAAGGAAGACAGCAAAAGAAATTATGAATGTCCAGCTACCACCAAAGGCAGCAACATGGTCGGCAATTCGTTGACCAAAGGTCATCGCATGAATATCTTCGCCATCCAATTTGTCTGTCAGGGTGGTTTTATCTTTCAACGATTCCAGTACCGTCTGGTCTAAGTCAGTCAGGCTTCCGATTTGCTTTTTGAGGAATCCCTCGATGTATTGTTCCCGGTAATTGTTGAGTTCACTGACAGATAAAAATTTCTCGGCAGTGAATTGTGGGTTATCCTTTTGAATTAAGTCTAAGATTGACTGTCTTATTGTTTTTCCTGATATTCTTTCGGAAACCGGGAATTCAAGGTTTGATATGTCGCTGTGAAATGTTTTCATTTATTTTAATTTGCCGTGTAATTTTGGGGATAAAGGTACGATTTCCTACAACCCAACCTTCCTGTGAATTATCGCATGATCAATTTTCCGGGGAATACCATTACTCGTGAAACGAGACTCGTTTCTCCGGAACTCTCCGCTAAAATCCGCTGTTTTCATCCTTCAGCGGATTTTAGCGGAGAGATCAGATTCAAGAGGGAACCGTTCCAAAACATAGGAGAAAAGATAATTACATTTATTTTCTGTAGATTTGTACTATGCCCGCCATCCATCAAATTAAATCTATTGCAACCGGGGAAATAGACATCCGATAAAATTACAGGATATGAAAACCGTTAACAGTCCGATTTTTGTTTTTATTGCTTTAATGTTGTTGTTTGTGGGGTGCAGCAAACAGGAGACCGATTATGAACCGGCGGGGCCGGACATGGCCACGCTGAAACATCAGTACAAACTGGCGGTTATGGATGCCAAAACCGCAGAACCCTGGGAGATATACAGGAGCCTGGTAGTGGTAACATATTATGGTGATAGTTCGGCGGGAGAAGGAAATCTTAACTGGTCGTCCGATTCGGCGGGAAATATGCGCCTGCTGGTGGTATCGTGGATGAAAAAGAGTTCCACGCAGTACTGGCCGGTGGGACAAACTTTCAAAACGAGCAACAACCAGGCCCATATGTCATGGATAACGACTGCACCCGAGATGGCTGGCTTTCTGAAAAAAAGCAGTTTTTCAGGGCAGTCATCCCTGCACCTGCGGGTTGCCCAGGTATTGGGGATGCCCCCCGACAGCCAGAATGATTATTTCGTGGAATTCTGGGTTTACCCGAGGAGCCTGTTCCGCCCTGCACCCGATCCGGAGATCACCGATCATGAAGCCGGCCTCTATTTCCCGTCAAGCGTCACCCTGAAATACAGGGAATGGTTTCTGAACGAAATGGTGAATAAATATGACACCTCAACAACCTATGCGTTCCCATGGACCCGGCTTGGCTATACCTACGACTGGGCCACCCCGCTCCATCCGGTTGGTTTGAGCGAATTTGTAGTGGATACATCCGCACTGGTAACGGTCAAAGGTATTTATTCATCCTGGGAGTATTACCAGATGAGCCTGGTCACGAAATAACCGGGATCGGCCCTGGGTTAGTCCTTTCACACCCTGTATCTGCGGATTGAAAAAAATTTTAATTTTACCAAATGGAGAATGAAACGTCAGGACAAGGCCAGTTATTGCAATACATTTTTAATGTGAGTTCAGCCGATTGTGATATGTATACCAGGTTCATTAATAGATGTCTTATGAAAGTGAAACTGATTATTCCATTTTTATTCCTGTCCGCAATGGTTCAGGGACAATTTGTCAAATTGTACGATTTTGGCTATCAGCCGGATGGGCAAGCCCCTCTTTCCAACTTGATTGCGGATGGAGCTACGCTATTTGGAATGACCAATTCAGGTGGCGCCAACAATTTCGGCACCATCTTTAAAATTGACAAGGATGGAGCCAATTATGCCAAACTGTTCGATTTTATGGGTAATCCAGCGGGAAGGTATCCGGGAGGCGCGCTTACCCCGGTTGGAGATTATCTCTATGGCACAACTTACCAGGGAGGGGCAAACAACTGCGGGATGATCTTTAAGATCAAGCCTGATGGAACAGGTTATTCCCAGGTATTCGACTTTGAGGTGAATGCTTCCGGATGCTCTCCATTCAGCACACTCTACTACGATGGGGTTTACCTTTATGGAACCGCGTATACAGGGGGTGGCAGCATGGGATACGGGGGATTGTTTAAAATTAAGCCTGACGGAACAGGATTTTCAAGATTCTTTGATTTCTCCGGAACTACCACCGGGTCCGGGCCACTGGGGGCGCTTATTTCCGATGGAACTTTTTTATACGGCTTAACCCAGAATGGGGGCGCCGGCAACATGGGGGTGACTTTCAAGATCAGGCCTGACGGGACGGGATTTTCCAGGCTGCTTGATTTTACAGGTTCTGCCAATGGCAGTCATCCGAAAGGGACACTGTTCTACGATGGAACATACCTGTATGGAATGACCTACGATGGAGGAGCCGGACAGCTGGGCGTCATTTTTAAAATCAAACCCGATGGAACGGGTTTTTCCAAACTCATCGATTTTACAGGCACTCCAAACGGTGGTAATCCAAGAGATGCGTTAATTTCTGATGGAGTGTATCTTTACGGGTTGACCCAATATGGGGGAACGGGCGGTACGGGAGTACTTTTCAGAATCAAACCGGACGGGACCGGTTTTTCCAAACTTTTCGACTTTGCCGGTCCAACAACCGGAAGTCATCCGTTTGGATCACTTTTATTGAATGGTAACGCCCTGTATGGAATGACAAACAGTGGCGGCACCAATTCGGGGGGCACCATATTCAAATATGCCATTTTAACCGGGATGAATGAAAATAAACAGGAAAATATTGTCCAGGTAATTCCCAATCCGAACAATGGGAAATTCCGGTTAAATATTGCCGGGTTAAGCCTGCCCGCCGGTCCTACAAGGATTACGGATTACCAATTGAACATTTATAATATACTTGGAGAGAATATCTTTTTTGATCCTTCCTTAAACTTACCCAACCCGGTAGAGATTGACATTTCATTTGCCCCGAAAGGGATTTACTTTTATAAAATCTCAGGCAGGGAGAATGTTATCACCGGCAAAATAGTTATCCGGTAAATATGCAGAATTGAACTTGTTACAGGTCAGATTGTTTTTTGGCTTTCCGATACTTTGCCAGGCTGATTACCAACACGCTGGCCAGGATCACCACAAGGCCGCTTATCTGGAGCAGGGTCATATGTTCACCTGCAAAGAAAACCCCCAGCAATACAGCGATTACCGGATTCACATATGCGTAGGTACTTACTTGCGCGGCAGAGCGAACCTGCAACAACCACACATAGGCGCTGTATGCTGCCAGCGACCCAAAAATGATCAGATATATGACTGATAACCATGAACCTGTTGTAACAGAACGCCATTCAAATCCATTCCATTCCTGAAATAAAAAGCTGCCCAGGAGAAAGGCGGTTCCCGCTGCCAGCATCTGCCAGGCCGAGTTCAGGGTGAGAGATCCTGAAGAATGGTACTTGGAATAAAGTGATCCGCCCGCCCAGCTCATGGTTCCCAATAAGAGAAGAAATAACCCGATTATTTCATTTGAATTAACCTCTGAGGTAATTGCAATTACTGCCGTTTCGCCGAACATCAGGCTCACACCAATAAAACCAAAAATCAACCCTGCGATCACTGACCGGTTGGTAAGATTTATTTTCCACCTGCGTCTGTCTAAAATGATAAACCAAAAAGGTGATGAGGATATCAGTACGGCTACCAATGAACTGGGAAGCCATTTTTCTGCCCAGATCACTGCACCGGTGCCCCCAACCAATAACATCAACCCGCTGATGACGGCAGGCTTTATCTGTTTCCATCCTCCGGTGCGTTCTCCATTAAGCAAACACCATCCCAACAGCAATATTCCTGCGGCTAAAAAGCGGAAAGCGCCAAGGATCATCGGAGGAAAATGCTGTACGGCAACCTGGATAAAAAAATAGGTGGATCCCCAAACCACATAAACAGTGGCAAAGGCAAGAATTACCAGCACAGGGGATGCTTTTTTTTTCTCAGGAACGGGCATGGATCGTTTTTTATCCGGGTTTTAACAGTCCAAAAGTAGTCATTAGGAGCGGTTATCCATGCAGAACTTCAAATATTGAAGACTCCTTCCTATATTTGCTATGAATTTAATCCCATTGATGATTCCATTTAAACCTGATCCTATATGAAAAAGTCGATTTTGTTTTTTATGGTGCTGTCCCTGCTGCTTAATGTAAAGGTACAGTCACAGGAATGGCTGTATTATAATGATGGGAAAAAAATAATTGCGTTGGCGGAGGAAGGCAATTTCATCTGGGTTGGAACAAATTGCGGACTGGTGAAAGTTGACAGAACCTCGGGCAATACCATCCTTTACAACCATATCAATTCAGGTTTGCCTGATAACTGGGTTTGCTCCATCGCCATCGACGCCGCCGGCAACAAGTGGATCGGGTCGCGCTGGAGCGGGTTAACGAAATTTGACGGTTCGACCTGGACGACCTGGAACCCGCATAATTCAGCGATACCCGACCATTATATCCTGGCCATCGCCATTGATGCTGGCGGGGCTAAATGGCTGGGAACATACGCGTCGGGATTAGTCAGGTTTGACGGGACCAACTGGACGACCTATAACAAGTCGAACTCAGGGATATCCAATAACCAGATCCAGTCCGTGACAATTGACAACAGCGGAACCAAATGGCTTGGGACCTGGGGAGGCGGAATGGTGAAATTTGACGGGACCAACTGGACGCTTTACCCTTCCAGCGCAAACGGGTGCCCGGATGAAAACGTGCTCTCCATTGCCATTGACAACAACAACGTAAAGTGGATCGGCACACGGTCGCAGGGCATCGCCCGGTTTGACGGGACCACATGGACCTATTACAATAACTCCAATTCAGGCTTACCCCTCAACGCTACACTTTCCCTCAGGATCGACAACAGTGGAAACAAGTGGGTGGGAACTGATGGTTCGGGCGTTTCGAAATTTGATGGTTTTAACTGGACAACCTATAATAGTTATAATTCCGGGATGCCAGGCAATCGTGTCAAAGCGATCGAAATTGACGATGACGGGAGTAAGTGGTTCGGAACGACCGGGGATGGTCTGGCCAGGTTTGATAACGTGAACTGGACTGATTTTGCTGTTCCAATAAATGGATTGCCCGATAATTATGTCAGGGCCATTGTCTTTGAAGGGGCCAATAAAGTTTGGGCCGGAACAAGTAAGGGGTTGGGTGAATTCGATGGTACAAACTGGACTTATTATGATAAGACAAACTCATATTTGCCTGACAATGTGATATATGCCCTTGCCGTGGAAAGCAATGGAAACAAGTGGATAGGGACGAACACAAAAGGGTTGGTTAAATTCAACGGTACAACCTGGACAATATACAATACCGGGAATTCCGGACTGACCTCCAACTTTATCTGGTGCCTGGCAACGGAAAGTAACGGAACCAAATGGATCGGAACCTATGCGAACGGATTGGTTAAATATGATGGTACAAACTGGACATCCTACACCACCTCCAATTCGGGGTTGCCAAACAATCATGTCTCAGCCATTGCCATTGACGCAAGCGGCAACAAGTGGATCGGAACAAGCGGAGGAGGGCTTGCCAGGTTTGACGGTACAAACTGGACAATATACAACGAATCAAATTCAGGGATCTTCTCAAATACCGTTTCAGCGGTAACCATCGATGGGAATGACATCATATGGATAGGAAATATTTATGGCGGGATTGCCAGGTTCGACGGCGCCAACTGGATATTCTATCATCCGTCGGGGTCTGGCACCATCCCCTATGGAAGTGTTAATGCGATAAGCATTGACAACGCAGGGAATAAGTGGATTGCCATTTATATGAATGGTGTAACGAAATTTGACGGAACCACCTGGACGAATTTTACGCAAAACAATTCAGGATTAACGGATAGCTATCTCAATACCGTGGCTGTTGATGGCAACGGCAACAAATGGGTCGGCACGACCTATGCAGGAATTAATGTGTTTAATGAAAACGGCATCCTTGTTTCAAACGCGGAAAAGCCGGTATCCCGGCAATTCGTTTCAATCTATCCAAATCCGGCAGATGATTACCTGTATATTGAAGCAGAGGCATCCGTTTGCATTGACCGTGTTGATTTTCTCAGTATGACTGGCAATCTTGTGAAAACCAGGAAATGGATGAACGGACAGTCTGAAATCAGCATCAGGGAATTGCCCACCGGAGTGTATCTGCTCAGAATTTACACTGACCGTGGCGTTGAAAGCAAAAAACTCATCATCAATTCTCCGCCGGATTGAACTGATCCTCACCTATAATCAGATTATTACCGGAAAAGGTGGTATCGGGTGTTCGTTACGCTACAATTCAATAATGTCGGTGTACACCAGTCGTTTTTCATAATTGGGCGCTGAAGCATCAGAAAGGTATTTCTCAAATTCGCGCACCACGATACGGTATTTGTTATTTCTTCTTATTGGTCTTGGAGGCAATTGAATATTAGTCGGGGAAAACCATGTGCAGAAATAATTAATTTCCCGTAAAGCAAGGGTAATCGAACCCTTTATAAACGATCCTTCAGAAACAGGTTCCCAATCGAAATCGGGATTTGGTCCTGTCAGTTTCTCAAGGTTCACCTCCATCAGGTTCCCTGATATTTTCCCATTGACATTGTATTCGGGTCCGTACCCGGTAACCTCTATGGAACATTCAGTCCGGTTATCGTCAATAACCAGGTTCAGCGTTCGTTCGTTCGCCAGTTGAATAAAATCGGTTTGCACAACCTTTGACAGGTGAGCATCAACGATCGAATTGGGCTGATACCTTGCCAATGCAAGACGGATAAACGGGAAATAGGAGTTAATCGTTTCATGTTTCAGGTAAAGGTCTCCGTACCAAAGGCCCTTCTCTTTAATATATACGGGTTTTATACCAACCACATCCACCAGAAAACCATCGCTTTCCTCAATTGAAAGCTGGGACTGGCTTTTCACATATGCCTCAAAATGATTGATCGTTAAAATGTTATCCGGTAAAGCCGATTGCCTGATGGGATCCATTCCCCACTGGGTGATCAGTGGTTTCATGGAATCATCGGTATAGCCGCGAGGAAGCACAATTCCAAGTAACTCTCCGTCACCCGAAGAATACCATGGTCTTTCAAGGTAAATTCTCAAACCGCCCCCCTTGCGTGTCCGTGTAAATTTCTGCCATCCGGGTTTGGGAACCGCTGCCGACTGCTCCCAGTGAAAAACGGGTATGACATACTTGATTTTCGGGGAGTCCGGCCTTGCGGAATTGAAAACATCCACCTCCACTTCCGGGCCGGTCCTGGAAAAGAATGAATCAGGTTCCGTGCCGGGATCAAAATATTCAGTAAACCGGGAAGTGGTTTTAAGCTGATATCTCACCCGCCTGTATCTGGTATCTCCGAACTCATGCCGGTATTCTGTACAGGGGGATAAAGTCAGGTCGAGAATGTTGGGCATCATGACATCGGTGATGATCTCAAAGGCGGAGGCACTCTTATCAATGGTTACGGACTCATCGCCTGTATGATCGTCCTTTTCAGACCACCCCGCCAGAAGGGTAACCTTTCCCGTGGTTTTGGCATGGAAATGAAAGAAGCCTTTAATGTTGGCAAAGGTATTTCCGACTTTCAACTTATAGGCAAGGGTTTCAATATCAACAGTGCTGCCTGTAATATCAATGGTAGGATCGCGCAGCGGTTTTTGTACGGCATGTACCAGTGTCAGTTCACGGTAAGGCGTCATCATCCAGTGGTTGCCCAGCTTGGCAATATCTTCAGGGCTGGCAGGTGCTCCGAGCCATTTCCAAATTCCCATCTTGTTCATATCGTCCGCAGAAATCAGGCAATGGTACCTGATCTTTGCGATTTCTCCTTTGGGTAAATAAACAGTTAAGACCCGGGTTGTTTCGTTCCAAAACGGAGAATCTTCTGCATGAGCAAACGACTCTTCATCATCGAAATATTTCAACTTACTTCTTCGTTCCTCTATTCGTATAGTGAAGGACAATGTCTCTTCCCATTTTTCAAAGCAGTTCTGAATTTTATTGATCACCTTCGAAAAATCCAGACTGGGTGTAGGCAATGGAGTGGTTTGCCGGTATCTGAAGACCACCCCTTTGGCAAAGGGATCGGGTAAGTAGGGTGTTTTTTCAATGCCCGGGGTATAGAAATCCTCCAGTTTGCCCGACTCTTTTTTTGCAATCTCGTAGGCAGTTGCCAGGTCGCCGTTATCGATATACCGGTCAAACATTCCATGAATCTCCGCCATCATCTGGGAGGTTTTCGGAGGGAATACATGCCGTTCGTTGTTGCTTCCTTTGCCGTAATCAACTGCCGATTTGTCATAATTGCTCCTGATCACCATGTTTTCAAGCGACTCTCCGCGGGAATATGCTGGTGTGGTGGGTATCAGCGATGGGGGAACAACCGGTTCAAAGCGGGTGTAGAGAATGGGATCGGAAGCGTATTGATCTTTGCCTGAATCAAGCGGTAAACTGTTCCCGGCAAGGTCCACCGTCCGGACCCTGATTCTGTATTGGTTCCCGAAGCGGAGCCTGGGTAAACTGCCGGTTACCGGTTTAAAAACAGTTTGAAGGTTAAATTCCGTTGCAGGTTTGTTTTCGGGCAATCCCGGGTTTTCACCCTGCATGGATATTTTGGTGTAAACTGTACGCAAACCGTTTTCAATCTTGTAAAAATAGGGATAATCAACATTTTTAATTTGTAAAGTAGCAGTTCCGTCATTCCTGAAGGTCATCACGGCCTGGTTGGGGCCAGAGCTGGCATATACCCGGAAAGGAGAAGGGGAGACATTGATGTCTGACCCGGTAAATTGCAGGTTGTGATAACGGTCAAAAAAATTGATTATATCTTTTGGGTTTTCGATCGTAACGCCCCGGATAGCAAACAGGTAGAATTCATTCTTTAAGTAGACCAGTGTTTTCCCATTCGCATTTTTAGTTTGGTATGAATACTTTCCTTCGTCATATGTAAAAATTACCTCACCGGAACTTTTTTTATCAATCAGAATATATTGGCTGGGCGTTATCACCGGATCCCCGATTTCAATCCGGGTATCGGATGATTTCACGTTATTGGCTTTTGCCCAGTATACATGATGAAAGTTGCCAAGAAATTGCAATAGTTGTGCAGGATCTTTCTTCACGTCTTCCCAGATAAACAGGGGCAGGTCGTCCTTGAAAACCTCCGGAACAATCGTTTTTCCGGGTCTTGGCACCACCAGGCTCCATCCGTTCCAGCGGAACATTGATTCGTGAATGTACAGATCGCTGTCTTTATTGTCTGAGCTGGAGGAGGCCCCTTTAATGTACCCCTCGTCCTGTAAACCATCGATCGCCGTTATCCGGTTATCATTGATCTTATAAAAACCTGTTCGTTCACACAGGGAGAGCCAGTATTCCGGCCAGGCCGGATCGTCAGGCCTTTTGGTTTTGATATCAACCCTGTAACCACGCAGAAGGTCATCGGCATGAAATTCAAGGTCATTATGATTGCTTGTTTCGTTTTTTTGTGCCTTGACAAGCTGGTCGTTCAGCCATTTGGCTTTTTCCTTTTTCACCAGGGAGATGCCTGCCGACTTTAGTGATGCAAGACCTGCATCAGTCGGAGTATTATAGGCAACCGGATTCTTCTGGAAAACATGGATCATCTCGTCATTGGTATAAAGAATCTCATATGTTCTGTATATACTGCTTACGAGCCATTTTGATCCCGGCAGTTTTGTCACTTTTGCATCCTTGAATCCAACCATTTCAGCTACCAGAGATTTCTGTCGTTTCATATAATAGAGCTTCTCTTCAGCGGCAGAAATATCTTTTTTTGACTTTTTCAGGGATGAAATTTCTGAATTCTGCGCCAGAATATCTTTATCGTAAACTTCTTTCAAATCTCTCTTTTGTTGATTCAACGCTTTAACTAAAACATCAAGATTCAAATCACAATTTTTAACAATTAAGTCATCCAGGAACCTGTTTGGGATTGTGATCATGAATTTACCCGGAACCTGCCGGGCCAGGTTGCCAGCGGTATGGATCAGTTTCAGCGCAGCGCCATCGGGATCAATCTGAATAAGTTGAAATCGTTGGGCGGGGTTAAAACCTTCGCCTGTGCCCGTAAGATTGACCCGTCCCTCATTCAGTTCAGCGCTGTTATGAGACTTTGCCATGAAACTGTCGTCGAAAAAGGTCCATGGTTTTTCAAATGAAGCGATATCGCCCTGTGTAATTTGTAATCTTACTTCTGAATGAGGCAGAATGCTTGCCCCCGAATCGGGGAGATCAACACTAAAATCAAGGACAAGACCCAGTTTTCTCAGTAATAACGGGTAGTCGCCCATGGCCGCGATCATCTGGTGAAAATCGATGCGGGGAACCTCCGGTGATGGTTTTACCATGGACAGGTTGGGCTGCGCCATGTAAGGTTCTTTTGATTCCACCCTGTCGAAAAACCGGTTGGCCTGAAGGAAATGAGCCTGCACTTTCGGTAGTCCCAGCTGATTAGACGAGGTGATAACATGATTCGTTTTTAATTCTTCTTCCAGCCGGGAATAGATGTTTATATAGCGGTATAATTCAATGAACTCTCCTGTGCATTCGAGAAAAAACTCGGTGGAACCTTCCGTAATTTTTGCTTTATTATCATTTAACCAGGTTATGGAAGGTTCTTTCAGTTTGAGGTTTTTGTCTATGTTATTCAACAATTTAATCAAATCGGCAGCCGGGATTAATTTTATAATAAGACGGTGCTCATTAAAAGCATCATAGGCTGTTACACTGATTACCCGAAAAACCTCCTTCTCAGGTTCTAACAGCGGACCCATTAAATCAAGCAGTGGGCCAAGGGTGACCGAAGGATCGGAAATTTTTCCATTATCAGCAATGGTTGCCTGTAGTTCCGGCAGGGAATCGCCCGATTTGCTGCCGACCGCAGTGTATGCATTTTGCAGAAAGTCCGACACACTGCTTACAGGGTAACTCCTGATAACCCGTTGACTCAAATCTGTAAACTCGTGCGATCTGACATAGGTGTCAGGTTTAAACAGGAGTTCCCAAAGATGATTATCAGGGGCGAAACGTTCAGCAGGTTCCATGTCTAACATGGCTGGAAATGGTTTGGAAAGCGGATCAAATTCCAAAGAAAATTGCATGGTATTGATCGTGGATGGCCAATCCCTGAAATAGCTGTAGCTGTCAAGCTTTTTCTGATCAATATCAGGAGGCGTGGTATTTAACCTTGGTGAAACAAAGACCGAAAAATGCAGTCTTTTTGTTTCATTGCCAACGGGGCCAATGATTTCACTCCCGTTGGGGAGCACAGTCCAGATTACTTTTTGCTCTATCATGGTATCATTAATTTTAGTCGTATCTTAACTGATGATCATAAAAAGGTCATTCAAATGCTGTCCAGTAATCTTTCCAGGGATCAACGATCGTGACTCCATCTTCAGGATCTGGGTATGGATCCATCAACGCTGCAAGGGTGGGATCCCCGTTCGAACCTGCAAATTTCCTTTCACAACTGATCTGTACGCAGACACTGAAAAACAGGATTTCGATTTCAATGGTGAGGGTTGCCCTTCCAACCACCTTCCCTGAACTGAATTCGTAGGTAAGGGAAAGATAGAGTTCAATGGATGCATTGATAATGCCCAGCACACTTACTTCGCCACCCAGGCTCAGGTAGCCGGTGAGTGAGGCCGTGTTGGTAGCCATTTCCATTTTATAATAGATGCCGGCAATGATATGAACACCGCCGCTTGCTACGCCAAAATTCACCGATAACTTGGCCCCGAATTCGAAGGAGGCCTCCAGTAACTGAACACCGGCGGGGTTGAGCGTGATGGCAAAGAACCCGCCTCCCCCGAGCATGGAAACGGTGAGAAGGAAAGGACTCTGACGCTCGCAAAAATTAAACCTGACACTTAAAGGATCCGAAATGAACGGAAGTGTAAAGGCAGCGCCCAGGCTGAGATTTTCCAGGCTGAACATCCCGATGGCAATATTGGGCAGGGAGAGCGAAAAACTTGAACAAATCCCTTTTTCGGTGACATCGAGCGAGAACCCCGATTTTTTTTCGGAGCCGGGAGGAGTTGAACCTGAACCGGCGGGTTTGCTGAAACCATCTTTCGGGATCAAACCTCTGAGTCCTTCCACAAAAGATAAAACGCCGACAAATTGTATTTCCGACATCTTCACATCCACCTCGGGCGCCCTTCCTTTGGAGGAATGAAACCCGATCATTTCGAAACCGATTTGGATGAACAATTCGGCAGAACCTATCAGGTTGATCCTGAAATTCTCAAGAGAACAGATGATCTCCAGATCACCTTGGACTCCTGCACCCGAAACAGGTTTGACGAAATTACGTATGGCAACCGTTATCTGCATCTCTGCATCTTTGCCTTTGTCGCTTGCGATAAACAGTTTGTTCCAGTCCTGCATTGCAGGTTTCCACTCAAACAGGAGCAAGTCTTTTCCGCCTGAAGTATTGTCTTTCAGTTTTGGAAGCATCTTCATCACCTTATCATAAACGGTGGTGAAATCATCAATGGTTTTCAAAATACTCCACAAATCGATCGCGCCAAAGATTTTCGCGTCAATTCCTTTAAAAAATTCGGCAGGGTTGAATGTGCCTGTATAGAGCGAGGAGAGGTTGCCACCAACCGGTCCGAGTGCCCTGCTGAGACCGGACATTTGAATGTTGGGTTTGATCAATCCACCGGCCTTATCGCCGCTGCTGTTAAAATCTACGGCAGAAGTGCTTTTAACCTCCACAAACACTTCGCCTTTGTTTTTATTACCGTCGAACCCATTCGCAATATAGGTCGGTGAATAAGAAATAGTGACATCCGGACTGTTTCCCAGCATGTTCTTTAAGGCCGGAATCCTTACAACAGATTCTTTGATAACCGGATCAAACCAGGGCTCATCAGATTCCTTTGCCCGGGTATGATATTTTGCATCGAAAGAAATGAAATTGGTTTCAAAGGTTGTTTTTTCGGGAGTTGTTCCCCCATCAGCAAAAAGAACGGACTGACCGAACATGGGTCTTTCATACCTTTCTTTACTTTCCATGCCGATAAGTTTTCCATAATCCAGGATTGCTTCGTTAACGGCCAGGTCTTTCGCCTGGGGGTTTTCAATAAAGATCAGCGGGGCAGTGAATTCTGTCACGTTCCCGTTATAATCTTCAGCGGATATGATGAACGGAAAATCTTTGTTTCCGACACGTGGCCAAAACATTGACTGTCCGAAAGCAAGGATACTTGATTTATTCGGATCCTCGAGATCGGGGGTAACCACTGTTTTGATATGAATGCTGCTGAATGGCCATTGCCGGTAAATCTCCCTGCTTGTTGAGAGATAATCTTTTACCGGTTCTCTTACTACAATATACATCCGCTGGAAGAGATAGGCAATATTTCCGGTTTTTATGATACTGGAGGTTCCGGCCAGGGTGGGAATAAGTTCGGTGAGTTGTTTCCTGAAAGTCTCCTGAATGGTTCGCGTTACCGAATTGATTTTTGCAATGCTTATTCCCTGGCCAACTTTCACAGCTTCAATCGATTTTTTTACCAGGGGGAGATAATCATCGGCTTTAACGCTGATCAGCCGGCTGGTTTCCGTCACTTTTTTCCCCTCGCACTCAAACAATAAGGAAGAGGCCAGGCTGATGAACTGCTCTGTTAAAGCTTTGTTCAGCCGGCCTGTTTCGTTTGTATTGATCTTTAACAGCGAAAGTTGGTCCTTGATCCCGGCTGAAAAGGCGATGGCTGACGAAACGATATATACCTGGGTGGTTGGAGTAAATTTCCTTTCGGTTACCTTGACAAGGGATGCCCGGTTTCCGAATGGGAACAGGTACCCTTTGTAAACAACTTTAACATAGTGATCGCGGCCCATCGTAGCCCGGTGCATCCATTCCTCAACGGATAGGTCGTTATTTGGCTGCCATTCACCACGAACCTTCAGCCATGCGCCGAAGGAGGAGAGCATCAGGTTTTCAACCTGGACGGGAGCGGTGGAATACCCCCCGTTATGATTTGCCGAAAGGAATACAATATTTTTCCGGTCAAAGGCATCGAGCGACATCCTGAACGGATTACAGGATGTATCAGCGGGGTTGTAATGATCGGCTGGCGTAGCAGGGGAAGGGTAGGGTGGTAAAGCGGCCCAGTCGCGGGCCCAGATTGCCCTGATGGTATTCAGATTATTGTTGTTCGGTTCGTTTCGCACAATGAGTCTGGAATGCCAGAGTTCGAAGGTGTCCCGACCTTTGGAAGGCCCTGGTGGGGGTGTTGGACTTGGATCAGGAGTGGTCAAAGGGTCAGGAATCGGTAACGGGTTCCTGATTGGTGACGTATCATGTTCCCAGGCCGAAAACTGGTTCGGAGAAATCAGGAGCCGGTAAGGGGCTTCAATGGCTGTTTCGTCAACGTGCGGGGGGAGCAAAGGCGGCAGTGTAAAGGGAATCACTCCAAATCGCGAGATCCCCCCGGGGGTAATGGGTCCGACCGGAATTTTTAAATAACTCAGCGCAGTTGGTGCAAGATTAGGGGGGAGATTATGGCATGCTTCAAGTAAACCCTGGATTGTAAGCGAAATGCTGCTGTTCTCCGGAACGGTAAAGACCAGCCGGGTGGCGCCAGAAATCCGGGATTGGATCTTTCCGGGATCTTTAGGAGTCTCATTGCCACTAT
Organism: Bacteroidota bacterium; assembly: GCA_037139855.1. GTDB lineage: Bacteria > Bacteroidota > Bacteroidia > Bacteroidales > FEN-979 > CAIVAT01. The sequence goes on along the minus strand of JBAXFM010000078.1, from coordinate 2,449 downwards.
CATGATCGGGGTCCTTTACAAGGGTAGTATCTTTATTGTGATATTCTAATTTGGAATTATTTGTTTCCTTTGTGAAGAAAGCTTCCTCAGCAATGTTCTGTGGTGGGAAAACCACCGACATGAACGCCGGTTTGGTTTTAAACGCAGGCCGTAAAACAAGGCCATCCAGTTTCAGGTAGCTGAACCGGAAGGTCAGGGAGATCATGTCCCAGCTTCTTAAAAGGTTCTTTGTGAGGGCATACTCCGGGAAGGTGACTATTTGTGTGGGTAATTCATTTATGTTTCCCCGGTTGATCGTTCCGGTCAGGGGGGTCGAAAGGATGGCGAACCTGGTGCCAGCGAGGTGGTAAAGGTCAAAATCCAGTTTCTGGAAGGCGAGGCGATCTATAGCAAAGGACTGGAACGAAATGGAATAGGTTCCATTTTCGAAAACACATTCAGGAAGTGTTTCCGGTTGAAGGTTTCTTAAAATGGTGATCCTGACAGCCATCCTGTCTATTACACGTCGGCGCGAAAACAGTTCGCTGACGCCTCCCGTAAGCGTGGTTGTCAAAATCTTTACAGCCGCAGGAATAACCAGACTGACCTTGTTTTCCCAGGAGGTCAGCAGTTTTATCGGATCAGTGATTTCCTCTTTCTTGGTTCCCGTATAGACTTCAAACAGGCATTTGATCCCTGCCACCGGAAAGATCTGGGTTGCGGGCAAAGGTATTATGCCACCGCCACCAGGTATACCGCCTCCTGCTCCTGACCCTCTGCCGCTAATATCAACATTCACTTTGAATGAAAATCGCCCGTTATTGTTGGTTAACGTTTCGGCACTACAGTTCTTGTTGCTGATCCTGAATGAAATCTTTACTTTATATACAGGTGTCAGGCGAAGTTGATCCGCTGCAGAAACCAAACCTGAAATAATAAGAGTTCCCATGATTTTCTATTTTGAACATGAATATACACCCCGTAAAAATGAATAGAAACCTTGAAATTGAATGTTAGGGAATTGTGAATCAAATAAACAACCAAAAAGAGAATGTAAATATACAATCAATTGAAGGCCAAGTCAAGAGGAATTAAACGTTTTTTATAAAATTGTTTGGCTTTGTCCGGAAAACTGATCAGCCTGGAAGGTAAAATGTTCTTGATAAATAAATTTCCGGGTAATCATTTATTCTGTCTTGTATGTTAATATGATAACTTTACCAAATATTGACGATACCAGATTATCTCTTTTTGCAGCCCGATATAAAACTTTGTTCCATGAAGCAAATATCCCTGGTCAAGTGATGAAATATAATTTTGACAAATTAATTGACCGTACGCATACTTCCAGCGTGAAATATGATTTACGGCAAACTGTTTTTGGAAACGATGATGTAATCCCGATGTGGGTTGCCGATATGGATTTCGAAACGCCTGAATTCATCCGCGATGCAATCATCCAGCGTGCCGCCCATCCCATTTATGGATACACCTTCAGGGATGCGGATTATTATCTGCCCATTGTGGCGTGGATGCAGTCACATCATGATTGGACTATCCACCGGGACGATATTGTTTTTACGCCGGGGATCGTTCCTGCAATCAGTTTTGCGGTGATGGCTTTCACGAAGCCCGGTGATAAAATTATTGTTCAGCATCCTGTTTATCCCCCGATCCATCGTGCAGTTCCTGATCATGGCCGGAAATTGTCAAACAACCAGTTGATCCTTAATGAAAACACCTATCTGATTGACTTCAACTTGCTTGAAGAACAGGCGAAAGATGCAGCGATGTTGATTCTCTGCAATCCGCATAACCCCGTTGGACGTTGCTGGAACCGGCAGGAACTTGAGAACATTGCACAGATCTGCCTGAAACACCAGGTACTGGTCTTTTCCGATGAAATTCATGCCGACCTGGTTATGCCGGGGTTCAGACACCAGGTTTTCGCCAATTTATCGCCGGAAGCAGCGGAAATTACCATCACTGCCCATGCGCCAAGTAAAACATTCAACCTGGCCGGACTTTCCACCTCCTCCGTGATCATATCGAACCCCCGGTTGCGGGCATCCTTTTCACAGCTGATCGACAAAATGCATCTGGGCATGGGAAACCTGTTCGGGAGCGTGGCATCCACCGCCGCCTATCTGCATGGAGAACCCTGGAGGCTGCAGCTCATCGGTTATCTGAATGAGAACATTGATTTTACCGAAGCATTTATCAGCAAGAACATCCCGGCCTTGCATATGTTCCGGCCGGAGGGAACCTATATGATCTGGCTTGATTTCAGGAATTTCGGGCTCGATGATAAAACACTTAAAAGTAAACTTATTTATGAAGCAGGATTAGGTTTTAATGCAGGTACCGAATTCGGACCCGGCGGAGAAGGTTTTATGCGCATGAACATTGCCTGTCCGCGGTCAACGTTGACGACTGCGCTTGCGCAACTGGAGCGGATGCTTTCCGGAAT
>JBAXFM010000077.1:0-19502 GCA_037139855.1 Bacteroidota bacterium | reverse complement strand
GTGGTGAGACCCAGGTGAAACAATTTGAAAATTGGTTTCCAAAGTTTGGACGTTCTTGAAAAAGTCCATATACGGCTGAACCGCTACCGCTCATTGAGGCATAAATGGCTCCGGATTTATATAATTTCTCTTTGATCGCTCTGATCACCGGAAATTTAACAAAAATCGGTTTTTCAAAGTCGTTTACAAGCATGCCTTTCCATTGGTCCATGGGTAGTTGTACAACTTCATTTACCTTCACGGAAGGGATTTCAGGGATCAACATGCGGTAGGCAATGGCGGTTGACACATGAACATCAGGAATGACAAGGCAAATGAATAACCCTGACAAGTCAATCATGGCGGGTTCAAAATGATCTCCCTTTTCATTGGCGAAAACTGGTCTGTTGCCGATAAAAAAAGCGCAATCGCTTCCCAAAAGGCGGGCATAATCCATCAACCGATCGTGATCAAGACCAATGCTAAAAAGATCATTCAACATCTTTAAAGTTAATGCGCCGTCGGAAGAGCCTCCTCCCAAACCGCTCCCCATGGGAATGACCTTGTGCAGATGAATTTTCACACCGGGTAAACCAAAATCGGCCTGCAGCAAATTAAAAGCCCTGACGCACAGATTATTTCCGGCTGCTCCCGGAATGTTTAACCCGGTTTGCACAAATTGAAAAACGCCATCAGGCGACGGCATCACTTCAAGTGCGTCGTGAAAAGGTATAGGATAAAAAACCGTTTCAATATTATGGAACCCATCCGACCGTTTGCCAACGATATTGAGTCCCAGGTTGATCTTACAATTTGGAAACTGAATCATGGGCCAAAAATACCACTATTTTTCATCCGGAAATTTCACAGGCCTTGAAAAAGTAGGATTGACAACAAAAGAACTGTCGGTAAGCGTAAGCAGAAACGATTTCAGATCGGCCAGTTGCGGCGGGGATAATCTGATACCTCCTGTGGCAATATGGTGCATCAGGGGGCTGATGGAAGGCGAGGAAACCAGGTTTGAGTTGTAAAAAGCAAGTACTTCGTCGAGGGTTCTGAAGCGCCCGTCGTGCATGTAAGGCGCTGTAAATGCCAGGTTACGCAGGGTAGGCGCCTTATATGCCCCAACATCTGCCAGGTTACCTGTAACCGAATAGCGATCTCCAGGGTCGGTAAAAAGACTATCCTTTCCATTGTTGTAAAAAAGATTGGTGGTGAAAAGAGGGTTTCCGTCACCACCATGACAATGAAAACAGTCGCCGCCCTGTTCGGTCATGAAAAGCACATAGCCATTTCGCTCGGCTGTTGTCAACTGCACTTCTCCCAGCATAAAACGGTCAAATTTTGAGTTTGAGGATATCAGGGTACGAACAAACTGGGCGATGGCCCGGCCCATGTTTTTCACTGTGATGTGGTCGGACCCAAAAGCTTTTTTAAATAGTTCGGGATAGCCTTTCAGCGATTGAAAGAGCGCCGCCACCTTTGCAGTATCTCCGCGCATCTCATGTGGCGCCACAATGGCCATCCATGTAACATCCTCAAGGTTTCTCATTGAAGTGGAGGGATTCAGGGATGAAACCTTCCCATTCCATAAATATCCATGATTAGCCCATACCAGGTTGATCATAGGCATCATGAAATGGGGTGTGGGAATCCCTGTTAACCCAAAGGGATGCCCGCCAATATATCTCAGATGATCAATGCCGCATTCAAATGAACGCGATTGAAGGTGACAGCTAAAGCAACTCATCAGTGAGTCGGATTCGGTGCGCCCCGACATCCGTCCATCATAAAAGAGGTAACGCCCCAATTCAACGCCTTCTACCGTCATTGGGTTATCCTCCGGAATATTTAATTCCGTTGGAAAAAAACGGGGAATCGCAATCGTGTAGGGTGTAGACTTAAAAACCGGGGTATATACAGTATCTTTATGACAGGAAGTGGTTATCATGCTTAAAGCCAGCAAACCCAAAATCCGAAATCTGAAATCCGAAATCAAAAATCTCATCACAGCCTCCAGTCTATTGGATCAACGCCCCTTTGTCTCAATAAATTGTTTACCTGTGAAAAATGGCGACAGCCAAGAAATCCCCGGTGGGCAGATAACGGAGATGGATGGACGGATGTGAGAATATCATGTCGTGATGTGTCAATCAATGACTTCTTGGCCATGGCATAATTCCCCCACAATATAAAAATCAATCCTTCCCGATGAATTGAAAGTTGTTTGATGGCAGCATCCGTGAAAGTCTCCCATCCGTGGTTTTGGTGCGAGCCGGCCTGATTTTCCCGAACAGTCAGGGTTGCATTCAGCAGTAAAACACCCTGGTCGGCCCATTTGGTCAGGTTGCCATTCGCAGGTTCTTCAATTCCAAGATCTGACTTAAGTTCTTTTAAAATATTGACCAGGGAAGGTGGTTTTTGAATTCCCTCAGGCACCGAGAAACATAAGCCATGAGCCTGTCCTGCGCCGTGGTAAGGGTCCTGCCCTAACAGTACGACCTTAACATGGTTAAAAGGAGTATGGTTAAACGCATTGAAAATCAACTGTCCAGGGGGAAATATCCGGTATTTCTTCTTTTCTTCAATTAAAAATAATTTCAAGTCACTGAAATATTGTTGATTAAATTCATCGTAAAGCGCTTGTTTCCAGCTACTTTCGATCACAGGATCCACTTTCTCCATCAGGTTATTAACTTTCAAACGTTGATAACTTTAAACAATAAATGTCTAAAATGTTTGTTCATTACCTTATTAGCCGTACCTTTGCAAATCTAATTAAACGAAAATCAGGGGCAAACAACATGAAAAAAATTCTTTTTTTTATATTAGCCACAGTTCTGTTAGGTATTGTCGCGTCCTGCACTTCAAATAACCATTGTGCAGCCTATGGCGAAAAGCAAAGATACCAAATTGAACGTCGTTAAAGACCTTTTCCATTTTATTATTTTGAGACAATGGGAGGCTTTCGCTTCCCATTTCTTTTGTATCTTTGCCTCCTTCCTGTTTTCAATTTGCAATGAAACGAATCATTCTCACACTCGTGTTGCTACTGCTTTCAGCAGGCGGTTATTATGCCATGGCCCAATATGAAGCACGGCCCGATAGCACCCCTGAGAATGTGTTGCTTGAAAAGCAGTGGAGTATCGGGGCGCTTCTTCATACAAACGGTTGGGGGTTGAAGTTTCGCAAGGGACACAATGTCGCAGCATTGAGACAGTTTATGTGGGAGATCGAGTTTTCTACCTATAAATCATCCAAGGAAGTTCGTACCATTAATCCCTATTTTTCCGATTCCCGTTCATATTTTTATGGTAAACTTAATTACCTCTGGTTCCTGCGTGGAGGTGTTGGAATGCAGCAAATTCTTAACCGAAAACCATATTGGGGAGGAGTTCAGCTTAGCTGGATTTATTACGGAGGATTCTCCCTCGGAATAACCAAACCGGTATATCTCTACATCATCCATTTCAACAACGGATTTACTGATTATGAAGTAAAGGAAGAAAAATACAATCCCGACCTTCATAACCTCGATAACATTTACGGACGGGGCTCTTTTCTGGCTGGATTTACCCAAATGGGCCTCCATCCGGGGGTTTATATTAAAACCGGGTTGGATTTCGAATTTGGGGTACGAAACCGGCAAATCAACGCACTTGAAGTTGGAGGGATTTTCGACTACTCCCCTATTCCGGTGTCTATTATGGCCTATAATCCGAGGCAGAGCTTTTTTTTGACGCTTTATTTGAGTGTGATGTTTGGGAAGAGGTATAATAAATGACGAATGACGAATGACGAGTGACGGTTAGAGGAGGTACTCGATCTCTTTGTGGCTGAAGATGAGAATTTCGTTGTTTTGGGTTTCAAGTTTTAAACGTCCATAATTATCTACTCCGTTGATTTTTCCTTCCATTTGAACGCCATCCTTTGAAAACTTTCGCCATTGGTTAAATCCCAGAAGATGCTGATCAAATTCAAGATCAAGGTTTTTCCTATCCGATTGCTTTAGTTGAACATAGCGTGTATCGAGGTAGCCGCATAGAGATTGCAGGGCATCTTTCAACAGAATTTCGTGCCTCAATATATGAATGAGCGATACCGGATTTGGAATATCGGGGGCAAACCTGGTTTGATTGACATTGACCCCAATACCAGCTATCGAGGTTGTCAGGATTGAACCCATAATTTTATGTTCAATCAGGATACCACCGATTTTTTGGTCTCCAACATAAATATCGTTGGGCCATTTAATTGAGCAAACTACAGCCGGGAATCCCAATGAAGGATGATTCAGGAAATGGCGGATAAAATCAAGAACACCCAGTGAAATGGCCTTATTCAGCTGAAACTGGCGATCGGGCGGCAGGAAGTCAGGCTTCAGGCAAACTGTGCAGGTCAGATTTTTCCCGGCCTCGCTGGTCCAATGATGGTCATGCTGACCACGGCCTGCAAATTGTTCCTGTGTCCAGATGACAACTCCGTCGTCAAAGTCATTTTCAGCAATAACAAGGTTGGCATAAGTGTTTGTTGAATCAACCCTGTTGAGTTCGATTATTTTATTCCCGATCATCCGGACACAATTTTCTTTGAATAATACTTAACTTTGATCCTCAAAGCCACATTCACCAGGGCAATCAGAACAGGCACCTCCACAAGGGGCCCGATTACCGCGGCAAAAGCCTCGCCCGAATTAATTCCGAATACAGCAATGGCAACGGCGATAGCCAGCTCAAAATTGTTGCTTGCCGCTGTGAATGAAAGTGTAGCCGATTGTTCATAGGAGGCTCCGAATTTCTTGCTCATCCAGAATGAAAGCAGGAACATGATCACAAAGTAGATACTCAACGGGATCGCAATCCGGATCACATCCAGCGGGATCTTCACAATATACTCACCCTTGAGTGAAAACATGACCAGGATGGTGAATAGCAGTGCGATGAGGGTAAGCGGGCTGATTTTAGGAATAAATTTCGTATGATACCATTCCTTGCTCTTCGCACGGACAAGGATAAAACGGGTAAGAAATCCTGCAATGAATGGGATTCCAAGGTAAATGAAAACACTTTCAGCAATTTGCTTAATGGTAATTGCCTCAACGGCGCTGTTTGTCGGAAGACCAAACCAGGCCGGAAAGACCGCAATAAACAAATAGGCATAAACCGAGAAAAGGAGTACCTGGAAAATAGAGTTAAAGGCAACCAGCCCGGCACAATATTCTGTATCTCCTTTTGCCAACTCATTCCAAACGATCACCATGGCGATGCACCGGGCTAATCCGATCAGAATCAACCCATACATGTAATCGATGTTGAACTGCAGAAACAGGATGGCCAGCAGAAACATCAGCACCGGGCCGATCAGCCAGTTCTGCACCAGCGACAATCCAAGTATTTTAGTGTTTTTAAATACGTCGCCGAGCTCTTCATATTTAACTTTGGCCAATGGCGGGTACATCATCACGATAAGTCCAATGGCAATTGGAATATTCGTTGTGCCTGATGACATGGAGTTCCAGAATCCGGCAATACCGGGATAGAGCCAGCCCCAGCATACGCCGATGGCCATGGCCAGGAAAATCCATAATGTCAGATAGCGGTCTAAAAAGTTTAGTCTTGTTTTCATAATGTGCTGATGTGCTAATGTGCTAATGTGCTAATGTGCTAATGTGCTAATGTGCTGATGTGATAATGTGATGATGTGATGATTATTCAGATGGTTTGGATTTAATGCTTTTGAGATAAAAAGAATGAAAACCTGATTTGATTTCATCTCTGACCCTTCGGTACACGGCCATTATTTCCTCCTGAGAACCCACTGCATCAGCCGGATCATCGAAACCAATGTGCAGGCGATTTTTAACAATCCCGGTAAAAGCCGGGCAAACTTCTCTGGCGCCACCACAAACCGTGATCACATAATCAAACGGATCGGCCACAAACAGGTCGACATTTTTGGGCTTGTTCTGAGATATGTCAATCCCCAGTTCTTTCATTGCTGCCACGGCGTGTGGGTTGGCTTCCGGGGCTGGGTGTGTTCCGGCAGAAAATACTTCAAGACGTGAATCGAAAGACTTTAAAAAACCTTCTGCCATCTGGCTCCGGCATGAGTTGCCGGTACATAAAATCAATATCTTCATTGTTATTTTACCTCCCCTTTAATTTGTAAGACCATGGTCGGATTAACCGCATTGGAACTTACCGTGACTGACTTTGAGAATTTGCCGGGAATATCAGTATTGTATCTGACAGTAATTTCTCCGGTTTTGCCCGGGGCAACCGGTTCTTTGGACCATGCAGGAGTCGTGCATCCACAGGAAGCTTTTACCGCTGACAATAACAAGGGAACCTTTCCTTTATTTGAAAAGATAAATTTACAGGTTCCTTTGCTACCCCTGGCAATCGTACCATAATCATGTACGGTTTTTTCAAATACAATCTTTGACATTTTATTTGTGTCAACCTGCGTAAATACGATGTCCTGTGCGTTTAATGCAAAGGCGCAAACAATGAGTGACATCAATAAAGCAATCCTTTTCATTTTTGTTGGTTATTTACAATTATAGTCGAGCGGAAGATTAATCAGGTTGTACAATTCCTGGAATACGTTGCCCAATTCACGTATTTTTTGAGGATCAAGGCAGTAATTTACCTTCACACCATCCACATGCCCCTGGATGAGCCCTGCATTTTTCAACTCCTTCAAATGCTGATTGACGGTGGTTCGGCTTAATGGCAATTCATCGGAAATATCTCCGGTGATGCAAACCTTTGTTTCTGCCAGGTATTGCAAAATGGCAAGCCTGGCCGGATGCGCCAGGGCCTTGAAGAGGACGGCGGAGGCATTTAACTTTTTGTCGAAAAGATTGGTTTTAGAGGAAGCCATGATAAATTAGGAATGACGAATGACGAATTACGAATTACGAATTACGAATGAAGTATTTTGCCGTCGTTCAGGTGTAATTTTAACGTTCCATATCCTGCGGCAATGGGACTGTGGGTTACCATCATGATTGTTATTTTGTTCTCCTGATTGATTTTTTTCAGAAATTCCAATATTTCCAAAGAGAGTGTTGGGTCTAAATTCCCAGTAGGTTCATCGGCCATGATGATTTGCGGCGTGTGAACGATCGATCGGGCAATGGCCACCCGTTGCTGCTGACCGGCAGACAATTCCCGGGGCAGATGTTGCATTCTGTCGGATAAACCCATATAATCAAGAATATCAGACGCACGGTTCAACTGTTCCTTCTTCGGGATTTTTTCAAGCGCCAGGGGAATCATCACATTTTGGATCGTGGTCAGGTAAGGGATCAGGGCAAAATGTTGCAGAATATACCCAACCGATTTTTTGCGTATCCCGGTAAGATGACGGTCAGCAATATTATCAATCCTCTTGCCATCGAATAAAACTGTTCCGGATGACAAGCGGATCAACCCGAAGAGCGAGAGCAAGAGGGTGCTTTTCCCGGATCCTGAAGGACCGGTAACCGTTACAAAATCGCCCCGTTCAACAGAGAATGAAACATGATCGAGGGCATTGATCAGCCCTCCTTTGTGATTGTACTGCTTTACAATTTGATTTCCTTGTAGTATCATGAATCAGTCCTCCTGCAGATTGTTATGTGGGTCAAATTTAGCGGCCAGGTAGGTAGGGATCAGTGAACCGGCCAGTGAAATGGCGACCGACAAGAGGACAGACCATAAAAGGTATAGATAAACAGGTTTTACAATAATTCCTGCAAGATAGGGGCCTAAAACAACACCTGCAAGCGTGCCCAGGAGAAATCCGAGAATACCTCCTGCAATTCCGAGAATGAGGGCCTTTAACAAAAAAATCTTATAAATGATTGCACGTTCAGCGCCCATCATCCTGAGAATGCCAATCTCCCTTTTTCGCTCATTGACATTTGCCCAGATGTAATTGCCGATTGAAATTCCTCCAACGAAAAAAATGATGATCAGCATGACCAATGTGATTTTTTTCATCAGCTGATTCGTCTCTATCTGTGTTGAAACGATCTGGCCGATGGTTGTAATCCTGGTGTCGGGAAGGATGTTACGAAGTTGACTGAGTAACCCCTCCGAAATGGCATTGCAGCACCCCATGATCTCAATGGCCGAGACCTGGTTTTCAAGTTTTAAAAGTGCTTGAACATCCTTCAGGTTTGCGAAAATCCGATCGTCATCCACGGTTCCGGTTTCTGCAAGAATTTTAACAACCTTGAATTCCTTACCCAGGATGGCAACCTTGCTGTTGACGCGGAGTTTTAATCTGTGTGCTACCTGGGAACCGGCAAGACAATCTTCGCTGTACAGGGTATCAATAACTTTCCGTTTCAGTTTTGGATCTTCCAGCCCATGCGATATGTTTGCCGACTGATCAGGCGCACAGGCTGTTTTCAACGCGGTACCCAACAATCCGGATGACTGCCAAAGAGGCTTCGATGCAATTTCACTTTTAGGAAGAATGCCAGTCAGTACAACGGATTGATCTCCGACTTTGACACGGCGAGTGAGTTTTGGCGACATATTGTCAACCCCGGCAATAGTGGAAGTAAGGATTCGTTCAACGTAATCCATGGGTAAGGTAGGGGCATCAATATCTGAAGTATAATAGTCATCAATGCTGGCAGCCTGAGGCAGAACAAGGATGTTGGCTCCGAGATTATCCAGGTTCCTGGCAACGTTTTGTTCAGAGACTACTGAAACGCTTTGAATGGCAACGATCACGGCAATGCCAAGCGTGATGGCCAATAATCCGGTTATTAACTGAGATTTTCGTTTCCATAATTCGATCAGGACGAGTTTTGAAATAGTCATCGTTGGAAGCTTAGGGATAGAAAAATCTATTTACAACCACCCGCCGGAGCGCCACCGGGACAGCATCCGCTGGCAGGCGCTTTTTTTGCGGAAGCTACGAGGGTGTTAACATCCGTAATTCCGTTATGAGTCCCAATAACCTGCCCTGATTTATTAATCACATAAGTAACAGGCTCTTTTGCACTTAAATCGCATTTCAGGGTTTGCAGCAATTTCGTCTCTTTCTTATCATCCAGGTCGACCTTGATGGTTACGCTTTTATTGTCCATTTTACCACAGGCCATGGTACAATTATCCATGACGTTTTTCTGATTGGTCATTGATTCTTTATAAGCCACCACATAAACTGATTTACCATCTGCCAATGCCTTGAGAAGCTCCGATGTTTTGGGGGTTGGAATCATTTCAATCAGTTTCGCAGCAGTGGCATCCTTTAATGGAAGACCACCGGAGACGGTACTGTTTTTATCCAAAACAAGAATGAGTGGCAAAGGGGCGCCAGCTAAACGATACTTTGTGACAAGCGCATTGCTGGTTGCCTCCGTTGTATTCAATTCTATTACAACAGATGCGCCCTTAAAATTTTTCTTTGCATCGTTAGCAATGGCAAATGCTTTGTCGGTTTCGGAGCCCTTGGTATTGTGAACAACAAGGAAGACCGGTTTACAGGCTTTACCCGCTTTTTCAATCTCAGCAGAAGTTTGCCCACTCACACTAATCATTCCTGTGGCAAAAAGCAACAGAATCATAATGCTTTCAATCTTTTTCATGGTTTTAGATTTAGTATGGCGCAAATATACGTCGTAATTTTATCAAACGTAATAATACGTCATAATTTATTTTGATTTCAAATTAAAACAGCGTCCATTCTTTTTTGATTATTTCTCTGAGTCTCTGTATTACCATGGTTCAGGTAGAATTTTAAACCGCGGAGGCGCGGAGATTAAAAGTTAAATGCCTGTCAATTAAAACCATGCTGTATTAATGCAAGATTAAAACTGACAGGAATTAAAAAAACAAGGATGAAATGGTGGAAAACCAATTATTCTCTGCGCCTCTGCGCCTCCGCGGTTTTATTACTTCCGTGCTTGTCTCCGGGCCTGAATGGTGATAAAATCGATTTTTTTTGTCAATCTCAGAGAGAGTGCATACCCAAATGACATTTGTATACCGTTGTACAATTTATATACAGGGATATCTCCAAAGGCCGAAAGATACCAGTTGTATTTGAATGCATAGGTTAACTGGGGTGTGAAATAGGTCACATTATAACCCGAAGATTCAACAATTTCATTGTTTTCCCTGGTAGCTTTTGCCCTGTATTCATTTCGAATCTGAAGGTCAAGGCTGAGGTTCTTAATGATTTTATAATTAAAATAAATGGCCCCGATCCATTGCTGGCCATATTGGTAATAAAAGTTTTCCGATTCAATCAGCTGGGCATACTCATAGGAGACAAACCCGGCAAGAGCCATTTTTTTTGCAATCCCTTTTGAAATAAAGATATTGCCCAGGTATTTAAAACTTCCCGAAGATGGCTGTACCGAAATGGGAAGTTTAACATTATCCACCTCCTGGTCAAATACCCCGACGGGGAATTTCATCCCGATGGATGGTGAAATGGTGAACCTTGCTTTGGCATTGCTGTAAAGATTGAATTTCAAGTACAAAGCCGCATCTCCCAAACCGAATCCGCGCATCGGATCCTGCCCTCCGGTGTGCAACGTTTTATTGAAAAAATATCCCAGGTCGCCCATAACGGTCAACCATTTGGTAACCCCATAAGCCAGTTGCAGTTCTGCGTAATTGACATTGGCGGTTTGAGTGAATTTCAAATCATGATAGGGTGAATCATTGTGATAGAATTGTTCAGAATGGCTGTACCGGTATGTTAAAGCTGCGGGTATCAGATACCTCGCCGGTGTCATTAAACACCCGGCATGTAATGGTATTTAGCCCGACACAACACTCCCCTGCTGCATATTTGATGGTTTTCCCACTTCCTTTAAAATCGCCATGATTTGCTTCCCAGCCATATTGCAAATTAGAACCGGTCGCTTCAATCGTGATCAGGGTGGTATCCCAGGCCTCAATCGGATTTAATGTACATGAAAGGCTTTGAATCTGAATGTCTCCTGCGCCCTTTTCCGCTTTTTCTTTGGAACAGGAAAAAAGGATTACAGTGGTAAATGTCAGTAAGATAATAACTCTATTCATATCCCGGTTTTTAATTAAAGCATGATTTATCTATGTGAATCAAGAGCTGTATTTCCAAACCCTTGATTCTTATAATTAATAAATCGTGTTAAATATATACCCAACGATGATAATTCCAACGGTTACAACGCCAACAAAAGTCATCAGCAACCTCATTTTGAGTACTTTTCGCAGGATGATCATTTCGGGTAACGACAAGCCGATCACGGCCATCATAAATGCCAGTGCCGTTCCCAGCGGAACACCTTTTTCAATCAACACACTCACGATCGGAATAATCCCCGCTGCATTGGAGTATAAGGGAACCCCGATCAAAACGGACAAGGGAACCGAATACCATGTTGATTTTCCCATCAGGTTTGCCATGAAACTCTCAGGAACATATCCATGAGCTGCCGCTCCAACGGCAATACCAATGATAATGTATATCCAAACTTTCCCAACGATCTCTTTCACCGCCGTATAACCGGCTTGTATTCTGTCACTCAGCTGAATTTTTTCTTCCTCGCCTTCAGCATGATCTGCTTTAATTTCATAAACCCAGTTCTCAACGTGTTTTTCCAGTTTGAGTCGCCCGATGACCCATCCGGCGGTGATGGCAATGACCAGACCGGTACCTATATAGATTGCCGTGACTTTCCAACCAAACATTCCGAACAGAAGGATCACCGCAACTTCGTTGATCATTGGAGCGGCAATGAGGAATGAAAACGTTACGCCCAAAGGAATTCCCGATTCAACAAAGCCAAGAAACAAGGGAATGGCAGAACATGAGCAAAATGGGGTTACGATCCCCAACAGGGAGGCCATCACATTTCCCGTGAAAAGGGATTTACCTTCCAGGGCTTTCCGTGTTCTTTCAGGTGTAAAAAAGCTCCGGATGATTCCCACAACGAAAATGATCAAAACCAGTAAAAGCAGAACCTTGGGTACTTCAAAGATGAAAAACCGCAGGGCATCCGTTAGGTGTTTGCCCTGTGCTAATTTAAAAACATCGTCGACCAACCAATTGGCAACAAGTTGCAGGTTGAAATAGATGAGTACCCATAAGCCGAGAACAAGAACGGGGAGGATATAGCTGAAGGTGTTTTTTTTCATGTATTACATCGTTGACGCTTATTTTGCTCATCTTTTTCTGCGAAAATCAGCGCATTAATCTGCGAAAATCAGCGAGAACATTTTTCTATTTACTTCTTGGCCGAAGCTGACACATGCAGGAACCAGATAATTTTTCACTTTTATCAATAACCAGCGGCAGTTCGTCACGTTCCCACTCAACGAGTCCACCGGCCAGGTTGGCTATTCTACCGGCTAATCCTTTCTCCATCAGTAATTTAACAACCTCCTTGCTATGAATGCCGACAGCGTCGGCAAAAATCATGGGTTTACCCTGAGGCAAATGGTCACAAGTCTCCTCAAGGATACTGAAAGGACAATAAATTACCTCCGGAACACCGAACATTTTAAACCGGCTCAGCGCCTCTTCACGTACATCGATAAGGACTGCCCCCTTTTGACATAAGGAAAAGGCCATGCGGGGCGTCACATTCGTAATCCCTGCACTGATAAATCCCCCGTTGAAAAAACCATCTTCCATCATTCTTCGAAATTCTCGAATTTCCAAATTCTCAAATCAATTGGTTATATAAAAAACACCGCAATATAATATACACCAGCCAGAATAAACAAAACCGCTACCACCCTTCGGAACCAAAGCTCAAAGGTTTTAATCTGGTTGTAAAGTTTTCCTACATTACCCACAGCATATGCCAGCAACCAGGCAAAAATGATTACCGGCAAACCAGTCGCAATAGCAAATATAACTGGTAAATACAAACCACTGATGCTGGTGATGGTCATGGGAATCAACATGGCGAAATACAGTACTCCGCTATATGGGCAGAATGCCATGGCAAAGACCATTCCCAGCAGCAATGTACCCCAGTAACTTCGTTTGCTGTGTTCTCCCATTTTCTCAGTGAGGCCGGAGAACCCCGGAAATTTTATCCTGATGAAATCGAGCATCAACAGGCCGATGATGATCAGCAATGGACCAAGGAGTTTTTCACCCCATCCCTGGAAGAGCATGGTGACACGCATTTTACTGGCGCCAAAGAACAGAATTACCCCCAAACCTGTATAAGATATTGCACGGCCAAGGGTATAGACCAACCCCTTGATAAAAACCCGTCTGCGGTTTTCAATGTCGCGGCTGATAAAACCAATCGCTGAAATATTCGTCGCCAACGGGCATGGACTGATCGCCGTCATCAGCCCCAGAATGAAAGCCGTTAGTGCGGCATACTGGGAGTTTTCGAGAATTGCCTGGAGGTATTGCATAATGTGCTGATGTGCTGATGTGCTGATGAGATAATGTGATGATGTGCTAATGTGCTAATGTGATGATGTGATGATGTGATGATGTGATGATGTGATGATTTGCACATCATTTTAGCAATCCATCAACAGCTTTCGTGATCTCAGCTTTGAGTTTCGCGGGACTGTCGTTGGCATACATAAATCCCTTATCGGTGAGGTCGACACGCTTATCACCACTGATTACAATCAGGGTTTGACCTTCGATTTTATACTTTGCACCAATCGCTTCGCCTGCTTTTTCATCAAGGTTGACGCTTTTGAAAGAAATTTCACCATTTTTCACCTGTGCGGCGTATTGGGTTTCAACAGCCTCTTTAGAAACTTTTTCCACATTGTTGCAGGTCATGCAGCGCCTGGTGAAATGGAAATAGTAAACGGTAATATTTTTCCCTGTACCGATGGATGGCGATCCACCAGAAGCCGATGTAGTATTGGTGTTGCAGGAAAAATTGCCAGTTGTAATGGCAAGAAGAAACAATAATCCAATGATCTTTTTCATACCTGAAAGTCTATTTGGTTAATAATTGCTTAAGTTCATCAGAGGAGGGGATGCGCCCCTTCAACACTACCTTTTCATCTATAACCAGGGCGGGGGTCGACATTACGCCATATTTCATGATTTCCATGATGTCGTCTACTTTGGTTATGGTGGCGTTAATTCCATTTTTCTCAACCACATCGCGCGTGAGTTTGTCCAGTGTGTTGCACTTGCTGCAACCGGGACCCAAAATTTTAATTTCCATATTTTTTATAATTGAATTTATAATCCATCAACAAATTATCAAATCAGCACATTATCACATCAGCACATTATCTCATCAGCACATCAGCACATCAGCACATTATCACATCAGCACATTATCACATCAGCACATTACCATCATTTTCTAAAAAAAGCATGAAACATCTCCCTGGCTTCTTCCCAATTTGCTTT
This sequence comes from Bacteroidota bacterium, assembly GCA_037139855.1. Taxonomy (GTDB): domain Bacteria; phylum Bacteroidota; class Bacteroidia; order Bacteroidales; family FEN-979; genus CAIVAT01. Next base: position 5,171 of record JBAXFM010000077.1, on the reverse strand, counting down.
GTTGATACAATATTTGATATATGGGGGATTGATTTCGCCCTGGATGAGGCCAGCCTCTTTCAAGGCTTTCAAATGTTCAGAAAGGGTTGATCGTGCAATAGGGATGTCTTCGGCCATGTCGCCGCTGTAACAGCACTTATCAATGTTATTGGCAAGAAAGTCAAGGATGTACACCCTTGCAGGATGCGCAATGGCTTTAGCATACCGGGCCATTTTTTCCTGCGATTCTGTATAATATTTCTTCCTGGCAATCATTTCATTTTGCATTTCGTAGAATAACGAAACAAAGATACATTAATTCAATGGTCATCCAAAAAAAAAGCTAAAAAAAAAGGTTAGCAATATTATTATTACTTTGTCGCCTGGTTGCGTTTCAACCGAAATACTTCTTCCTCGAAATCAACTTTGATCAACTCCCAGTATTTACCTTTCAGGCAACGGGGTGTAAAATCATCATCGGCCCTGGTAAAATCGGTCAATTTTTGTAATAATTCTGCAAAGGATATTTTTGAAAAGGAATGTTTCAGATACAAAGCGATCATTGAACCAAGGGTAAAACTGTTTAACAATTCATGCAGGTCCCAGAAATCCTTTTTCCTGCCACCTTGTTCACAACTAATGATTCCAAGTTTCATGATGATGATATCTTCCAATGCGGCAAGCCTCAAATTATCGTGTGTGAGGATAGGATAAAGAAATTGATCGGTATAAAAGACGTCCACTTTGATAAATTCCGTACTTGAAATTCCAATGAAATAAGGCTTACCGACCCGAGAGGATCCAGGGATCGAGGCATCAACATACAAAAAGTTTTCATTTATCCTTTTATCAATTCCTTCGAAATCGACCGAACCATAGACGGCATCGGTAAACAGATCAATATCGTCCGATTCACGGTGACCAAGTTGAAGGCTCAGCGCCGTTCCTCCAACTACACGAAATGAAGATAATTCGGCAAATGCCATCAGTTTATGAAGCGTATCGAGAAGCAGTGGAGAAACCGTGTTTGTGTAAAGTTTCATATTATCGAAATATGAAATTTTCGGGCATTGATTTTTACTGAGGGGAGATTGGAATTATTTTCTTTTAATGTTTTAGAAATTAATTCCTTACCATAAAACCGGATGATCTCCAATATTTCATTTTGATTGCCACGTTCAAAAATGCGAAGAATGACTGCACTGCCGTTTTTCTGCCAGTCAATCGAGTTTAAATTGCAATCCCAGAATAAGCCGGTCCTGATCCGGGTCAGGTCGGGACCTATTGCCTTTTGTGATCCCTGAAGTTTTTTTTCGGTTTCAACTTCAAAATGGGCTTGCAATACCTGAAAATAGGAAGGATCGCACCCCAAAGACTGGCCAAGTTTGATGGACAACGCTGGATTAATACCCCTGCTGCCTTTGGTAATTGCGGTAATAATCTGGGGGTACTCCTGCATTTCCATCGCAAACCTGCCCTTTTTCAATTTCCTTGACTTCAGCTCCCTTTGCAGAACCGCACCAGGGTGAATGCCTTTTATTTTATCAATATCCGGTAGCATGTTTTTTTATACAAAAATAATTAATAAACATTAATATATAAACAAATTTGATAATTTTAATTAAAAAATTTCAAAGAATTCCTCCATCCTTCCTCCATCATTCGACCAGTATTCAACCCTATTAGGACCCTATTAGGACCCGAGTGCTCCCGTCATGCTCCCGGGATGCATTGGAGATGGCGCCGGGTAAAATTGATCTTAGCCGGTACCTCTAAATCTTTTTTTGCCATATTTATTTTTTTCTTAATTTGCAGAAGAAATTGTAAATTGTTAGCGGTGAGGCTAAGGTGATTACCGCGCATTGATTAGGTAAAAGACAAATTAAATTAAACAATTATGCGTCTAAGAGAAACACAAAATGGGCTGGAAGTAACAGCTGTTATTGGAACTTCAGCGGTATTACTTTCTTTTGAGATGGCAGAAGAAGTTACCACAGGATTATTAGGTTTTGCCATTGAAAGAGAAGATCATACAGAGGATGAAAAGTATTATCTGAAAGGTTTTAAATATTTCGAAGAAACGGTTGGTCCAACGGGCGAGGGTCAGTTATTCAGCACATTCGAACATCCGGTTCAATCCTTCATATGGGAAGATTTCAGCATAAAAACTAAACACGATTACAGTTATACCGTTACACCTGTTTTTGGCAAACCTAAAAAACTGGAGTACGGAAAATCGTGTACCATACGATTTACAACACCTACCGAGGATGCCGGTGAACATTCTGTTTATTTCAACCGCGGAGTTGCAGGCAGTCTGGCTTATGCCCGCAAGTTTAAGAATAAAAGACCGGGGTCGGATGGTATGGCAGAGGCGGAAACCGAAGATGCTTTAAAATGGTTGTCGAAAGGTTTAAAAGAGGCTTTAATTGGTTTTATAGAAAAGGCTAAGGACAGCAGCTATTCACTTCGTGCTGCAGTTTATGAATTTGAATACTTGCCGGTTTTAGAGGCTTTCAAAACAGCATATGAAGTTCGGAATGTTGATGTAAAAATAATCTATGATTCACGGGGAGAAGAAGCGACCAATACCTCAGCAATAAATGAAGCGGGTTTACCATACAAAATACTCACCCCCCGTAAGGCAGAAGCTTCAAAAAAACATATAGCGCATAATAAATTTATTTTGCTCATTAAGGATAATGTGCCCGTAGAGGTATGGACCGGTTCAACCAATATTACGCCGAAAGGAATTTTTGGGCAATGCAATGTCGGACATATCATCCGAAATAAGGACATCGCTGAAAAATATCTTGAATATTGGAACTCTCTGGAACAAGATCCGCTGAATGATGTACTAGATAAACAAACGGTTCAAATTCAATCGGATCTTATATTTGATCAAATTCCCAAAGAATCTGTCACAGCTTTCTTTAGTCCGCGTGAGAAGAAAACCATCTTACAAACCTATGCTGATTACATGAAACAATCAAATCAACTGATTTGTGGAATGTTTCCGTTTTCTTTCAGCTCAAAAATGAAAGAAGTTATTACGGCTCCAACAGACCATTTGAAATACATTATCATTGATAAGAAAGATAAGAAAACTACGCTAACCACGAATGATTATGACAATATAATTGTTTATGGCACTTATTTGAAAGATGGACTCTATGATTGGCTGGAGGAAACCCATTCAGGCTTTTTGATGAATGCAAAACCCGGAAATGCCGGAACAAATTTCATTCACAGCAAGGTAATATTAATTGATCCATTGAGTGAAGATCCGATTGTAATAACCGGCTCAGCAAATTTCAGCGATAATTCCATTGCCGGGAACGATGAAAACACGCTTGTTATCAGGGGAGACAAAGATGTAGCTGATTTATATTTTACTGAGTTTATCCGAATATTCAATCATTATTATGCACGTTTTACAGCTCTTAAAATGTCATCTGCAAATACTAACCAGGAGAACCCAATTCATCTTAAAACAGATTCCAAACAATGGGTACCTTCTTTTTATAATAAAAATGGTTTAAAATTTAAAAGAAAAAAAATGTTTTCAGATATGATCGTTGTTAATCTATTGAAACGATCCGCACTTCCAACCCCATGTTAGGTCAGTAGATTTTTATCGATAAACTGCGGGAGCAGTTCTAATTAATTTTATCTTTACCTATTTTAAAAACGATCTTATGAAAAACCGCTACAAATTACTAGTCGTGCTGGGATTATTTTTAACTGCCCCATCTTTATGTGTTTTTGCCCAGGTAGGTATAAATACAAGCAACAGCGCTCCGGATGCTTCGGCCGGATTGGATGTGAATTTTAACAACAAAGGATTACTGCCTCCCCGGATGACAACAACCGAGCGAAACGCAATTGTCTCACCTGCTGCAGGATTGGTCATTTACAATACCGATGAAAAAGCATTGAATCTTTACAATGGAGTTGCCTGGAATTCAATGACACCCATCCCTGCTTTTGTCTGTGGTTTAACCCTAAGGATTAACCACGTGGTTTCAGGTGGTGTGGCGCCTGTAAATAAAACAGTTGAATATATCACTTTGAACGGAATTCCCGGTGAAACAACCAAATGCTGGATCACCAAAAACCTTGGAGCAAGCGAGCAGGCTTCGGTAGTATCAGATGCTACCGAGGCTTCCGCTGGCTGGTACTTCCAGTTTAACCGCAAACAGGGATATCAATACATTAGTTCCAGGATTCCAACAAGCAACTGGATAAACATTGTCGAAACTTCTGATTGGATAACCGCCAACGACCCATGCGCAATAGAACTTGGCATCGGCTGGCGCATCCCGACCAAAACGGAATGGATCAATGTGAACGATATGCACAGTGTACCCTGGATAACCTGGAACGAACCTTACGCCTCTGCCCTAAAACTCCATGCTGCCGGATACCTGGTCTTCGCCAATGGTGCGCTGTTAGAACGCGGCACAACTGGCGACTACTGGAGCAGTACCCAGGACGATAGCGAGGATGGCATGTGCCTGTCCTTCAACACTTACTTCAGCCATATAGTCTTCAACCACAAGCCGAGCGGCTTCCCTGTCCGTTGCCTGAGAAACAACTGATTAAACCGTTTGCATTTCCAGTAAACATTTCACCATATAAAAAATGATCTGCGCTTTCTAAATATTTCTGTAAACAGAATATATTTTAACTAAATTGTTTCTGTTAACAGAAATGTATCAATCTTCGAAATTATGAAATTATTAACTTAAATGCGACCGAAATGATAGAAGTAAAAGTTAATAGCTGGATGGAATTTTCGCAAGTACGCATTGTCCGGTACTTTTAAAAATAATTCATTCTGGGAAATTCTTTCGGTTGCTCAGCACAACGGGTTGCCTGCAAGGTGCCTCGACTGGAGCGCTTCGCCACTCATTGCAGCACATTTTGCCACGGATGATCCCGTGTATAAAGCTCAGGATGGGGTCATTTGGGGTGTGGATGTATCCACCTGGAAAAACAATGTACTTGACCGTGAATTAAAGAAGATCCTTGACGAGAATACAGCTTGGTATTTGATATCAGTATGCTGAATGAAACTTTTCCATCGCTGGCCAGACTTACAGATTACGGTAAAAGCCTTCAAACGCAACAAATAGCATCACAACAACGTGATTGTAAGTAGAAAACTTCTTGACATACCGGTCAGAATC
>JBAXFM010000076.1:0-19507 GCA_037139855.1 Bacteroidota bacterium | reverse complement strand
ATTTCCGCCAGGCCATCGCCGATTCATGGCCCGCCTGCATCAACGATACTGTTGCCAAGAAAGACTGGGGACTCTATTACGAATACGACCTGCCAAAAATGACGGAGGTAATGTTACGGGAAGTCGCGAAGAAACTGGCGTAAAAGTCATCCTGTTTGATTCTCGTACCGATGATTCAAAACATGGAGGTGATATTGATTTGCTTATTATTCCTTCTGATAAACAGAATCTTAAAAACCTTACACTATTGGAAGTTCAACTTCTGGTCAGCCTGAAAATGGCTATTGGTGATCAAAAAATTGACCTCCTGATAAAAAGTTCAGAATGCGCACCTGATTCTATTTATCAGCAAGCTGAAAAGAAAGGCATCTCTTTATGTTAAGCAACGAAACCTTGAATAAACTAATACCGGGTTAAATCTACTCCAGACTCAATCTTACCGGTTAATAGAAATGGCTCTATTCTAAATTCTGGTTGTTAAGTAATTTTATAGTATTGATATACAACACGATGGAAAACAATTTATTTTATTTGGTTCTTTGAAACCCTTTATTATTAAGTGATGTAATATGAGCTAACAACCCAATCATAGAATAGAGCCAAAGAAATTTATAATAGTTTGTTGAACTATCTTAATCATTCTTTTGAATTCCGATTGTGTACCCCTGGTGTTTTATTAATGGATTCGGATCCTTCTTCAAAACCGAAATACTTGTGTTATGGCTTTGCATAATTTCTTTGCAATTGGGTTGGTGTCGCCAACAATTAAAGCATGAGCTTTGTTGTCTGGTTGTGGGTTATGTTCACATTTGTACCCTAAACTGATTGGTGTTGAAGCAGAAATTTCAGCAACTCCAAATACTTCCTTATTTCCAACTGTTGCTTCGGATGACGTCAAAATAGCAATGTTCACTGAAAGTCCATCCTCGTTTGGTTTCGTTTTAAAAGCAGCACTTGAAGGAATTTTTCTGCCGTTTTCCAATTTCCAAAATACAGCATAGTTCGGTTCATCTAAAATTGAGAATCTACGATATAAAAAATCTGCATCGGTTATTGAATAATTAGGCATACTGTGCGTCTTCCAAAAGTGTTGAGAGTTCAGATAATTCAAAAAGTTGTCCTTTGTCAATTATATTGCCGTCGTCGTCAAAGAGTATAAATATTGAATCTCCATTGGGGTTAATTTCTAATTCAGCACAAATATGTTCTCCATCAAACTCAAATTGAATTCCGCCATCTCTCATTGGAAACACATTTATTTCAATTTCGCTTGTTAACCATCCATTGATATTTAAATGGTCAAGTGTTTCCTTGGCAGTTTTAATAGCAACTTTAGAAATAATTTCAGCGTTAAAGGAATCCCAATTTGACTGCAAATTTGAAAAGCCAGAAATCTTTACTGAAAGATTATTGTATTCACTAAAATTAACTCTAAACAAAACTGGAGTTGCTTGCTTTGTAATATTTCTGAAATCATACAATACATCAACAATACTACCTGATATTAATAATAGATTTTCAGAAGACTGAAACTTTTGTGAAATTGCTCCGTTCATCTTAATAGTTTTTTTCTGTTGAGAACTGATAATTACTAAGCTTTAAAATTATTATAAGTGCCAATAATGGAAACTCTATACCATAATCAACATTGTCCATTAGTCCGTGTGCAACTCTGTTTCTTAAATTGTAACCTGCTTTTTCTGTCAAGATAAACTTGATGAAAAAATGGTCGTTGTCTGAAATTTTACCTTCTAAGTCTTCAAGCAGGTTGTCTAATGTTTTTTCCATTATAATTCCTTGCTGTCTTGGATTCGGTTTGAAAGTGGCAATACCAAGAAAGTAGCAAAACTCTCTTAAAAAATATTCAACTTTTAAGACCAAACTGTCTGTTGCACTTACAAAGTTTGGGTAATAGCTTGGGTCAGCTTTCCATTTTAGAACTTCGTCAAAGAATGAATTGATACCTGATTCAATTAATTTGATGAAGCTAAATTTAATGTCTCGGCCATTGCTTTGTCTGCTTACATCTTCACCCATCCAAGTTTGATTTAGCAAACTAATTATACTTTTCGCAGAAATCTTGTCTGCTCGAAATGCTTCAATAAAATATTGTACTAGGGTTTGCGAAGCAATTTGCATATGGAACTCATAAGTCCTTAGTAATGAAAACTTTGTTCGCTCCTCGTCAGTAATATATTGAGCTACTGTGTTGCCAAATTTATCTTGAATACTAACTGGCAACATGTTTTGGAGCAATGTTTCTTTGAAAGAATCTTCACTCCATTTTTTTATATCATCAAGCGGTCTAATCATTGGAGTTAGGAGTAGCGTTTTTACTATATCTTCCTCACTCTTTTCTTTTACTTCCTTTTTAATTAATTCCATTATTCGCTGCGTTTCGTCTTGAGGCATTTCTTGTCTTATCTCACCCAAATGAAACTCAGTCCGCAACTTCTGATACTCTTGTTGTAATCTGTTTAAATTCTTTTCTTCTTTCAAGCTTTTATAGATTGACATTGCCTTTTCTACAAACGATACAGAAGCTAAATCACCTTTTCTTTCAGTTGATAGTTTTTCGTATTGTTCAGCTTTGAAATAAAGTAAATCCTTCATATCACATCCTAACTTTCTACACAACTTTATTGAAATGTCGGTAACATAAATTGCTCCCCACACATAAGTAGTGGTAAATGTTTTGGCTGCTTCCCAATTCTTGTCAATGAATTTACTTACCTCAACCGTTCGCTTGAAATCTTTAAAATATTGAACTGCAAAACCTGTAAAGTCAATTATTGTCCGTAGAGTAGAAAGATATGTAACATCCCAACTTTGATGAACATCAAAAGTGTATTTAATTAACTCTTCGAATATGGTTTCTACCTCAGCAACATCCTTTCTGTTGTTTGCTATATGTAAAGCATTTGCTAAAACACTCCTTGAATAAATTATGTAATGGTCCTTGTCGTCTTTTTGTTTTGCTTTTTCAATGTAGGTTTTAAGTAACTCAAAAAGTGAAGAGAGTAAATCTATTACAAAATCATTGTCTTGCCTTTTTTTTGAATAGAACAAAACTAAACCGTATTCAGCTTTGGCATAAATATTTTTGCTCGCAGTAAACCGATTATAGAGATAATCAAAGTCCTCTTTTTTAAACTCCCTGATGTCTGGCCACTCAAAAGGAATTTCACTTCCGTCTTCCATTGTTCGTGTTCCTGCTGCACGAAAAGAAAGTCGCTTCTCTGGTGATTTACTAAAATGAAATGCTTGTCGGTCAATTTCTGCAAAGTGTTGCACCTCCAATTGCTTCGCTTCAACAAGTATTTCACTCACTTTTTGAAGGGCTTGATTGATGTTGCTTTCTTGCTTTACATCCCAACCGCTTTGGTCTAAATCAAAATAAAATTTCTCTAAAGCGTTCATTCTTCGTTTTCGTTTTCAGCATACAAATATACAAATTTCAGTGCGTTAGTTGCATTTTTTAATCAGGAGCAGGTGGGCATTTAGTTCCCCGTTGTCAGCCAAAACTGGTGCCAATTAAGAAAATCGGCGATAAAGAAAACTTTAATAACTCATGTGGAAAGGAATTGGCTTAAAAGAGATTATCTTGATTGATTCAACTTTGTGTGATAAGTTTCTTTTTGTATTTTTACCCGTGAATATGTCCTAAATCGAATCCCATGAAAAGAATCGCGATCTTTTGTGATGGAACCTGGAATACACCGGATAAACAGGATAATGGCAAACCCTGCCAGACCAATGTCGTAAAACTGGCCAATGCAATGAGCGCACGCTCTGCCGATGGAACAGTTCAAAAACTCTATTACGATCTGGGCATCGGCGCCGAAGGAAATTTGCTGAAAAAGGTTTATGATGGGGCAACAGGCACCGGCATTTCTGCCAATATTCTCCAGGCTTATCTTTTTGTGATTAACAATTATGAGCCCGGAGATGAACTCTTTTTTTTCGGGTTCAGCCGTGGCGCTTTTACGGTAAGAAGCCTTTCCGGATTGATCAGAAACTCGGGGATCCTCGATGTGAAAAATACGGCTAAAATTGGAAAAGCTTACGAATTATATCGTTCCCGGCATCCGGCCTACCATCCGAAATCAGAAGAAGCCACGCTATTCAGGAAAACCTATGCCGTGGAGGAGTCGACAAAAATCAAGTTTATCGGGGTTTGGGATACCGTGGGCGCACTCGGAAATCCGCTGTTTCTCCACGGAGTCGTGAGTGGACGGAATGAGTTTCACGACACGGAACTATCGTCGAAAATTGAAAACGCCTTTCATGCGCTGGCCATTGATGAAAAACGGAAAAATTTCCAACCTGCCTTATGGCATCAGCAAACAGGATCCATCGGCCAGACATTGGAACAAGTATGGTTCGCTGGTGTTCATTCCGATGTTGGAGGTGGATATCCGGTATCAGGATTATCGGATATTGCGTTGATGTGGATGGCAGATAAAGCAAGGGTTTGCAACCTGAAATTTGATGAAATCGACCAACACCCTGATGCGATGGGCTTGAAACATGAATCGATGAACGCACTATATAGCATTGCAGGAATCCTCCATCGCCCGATCGGGGTAATCGTTCCTGACAAAGGTCCTACAAACGAATCACTCCATCCCACCGTTCTTGAAAGGTACAATAATGATCCGACTTACCGTCCGGTAAACCTGGTTCGTTTTCGTGAAAAATGACCTCTTTGTTGAATAATTCAACAGGTGTTTAATTTTTATACACCTCCCTTAATTGATCTGATTATCTGTGTCTTACGATTGGTTTCAAAAAGAGGTGTATATTATTTCAACAACCCTGCCTGTATATTTCTTAAACACCTGATGTTCTTATGCGCTGACATACAATCATTTGCATTGTATTTTCTTCTTTGGCACTATAATTGAATACCTGATGTTGTCATCACATTAAAGTATAAAATTATGAAAACCAGGATCTCTTTTTTCATCGCACTGTTACTGTTAACATGCAGTATCGCAATCAGTAAAGAAGTTGTAACCGGAAACAATCCTTCAACGCAAGGTTCCATCAATGTGTTTACTTCTCCGGATTTATTTAATCTGGCAATGAAGTGGGCCACCGAATACAACAATACAAATCCAACACCGCATATCAATGTGATCAAATCTGCCGACAACAGCATCGCTGGGATATTGAACACGCACGGCGGAATAGGCTTTATTTCGAATGAAGCTTATGCTACACTGGATCATCAGCGGAGTTGGAATATGGTGGTAGGCCGCGATGTGATTGTGCCGGTGATGAATGCTAAAAATCCATTGCTGGACGAAATAAACCGGAAAGGGATTACGGTGGAAGGAATATCCCGGTTGTTTGAAAACCCTGGTAGACAAAATTGGGGAATGCTCCTGGGCAACGAACAAAAAACGCCTGTTCACTGCTATTTAATGAACGATGCGTCAATAAAAACAGGGGTTGCAGGTTTTTTGAACAATAACCAGGTTAACATTGACGGCATTAAGGTGGCTACCGGACCCGAAATGATCGCAGCGATTCAAAAAGACCCGGATGCCATGGGGTTTTGCAAGCTGATAGATGTGATAGATCTGAACAATCAAAGCCTGGCGGGCAATCTGAAGCTGGTACCCATCGATAAAAACGGCAACGGAAAAATTGATTTCATGGAAGATATTTATGACAATCTTCAGGCTTTTTCACGTGGTGTTTGGATTGGTAAATATCCCAAAGCATTATCTGGCAACATTTATTCAGTTTCATCGGCAAAACCAAACAATGAAGCCGAAGTGGCCTTCCTGAGATGGGTGCTTTCAGATGGGCAGCAATATCTGAGCATGAATGGTTACAGCGATCTGGTGAACAGCGAAAGACAAACACAATCGGACAAACTGGATGCTGCCACCATTTACGTAGCCGCCCCCGAAAATGATGCCTATGCAACCATCAAGATAATCCTCCTGATTGTAATCGCCTTCGCTGTGGTCAGTTTCTTTATTAGTTTAACGGTCAGACGCCTCCGTGGGAATAAAGGCCCGGCATCGGATGTTCATGCCGAAACTCCTGTGGCATTCAGCGAAAATTCAGTGAACATTCCCAAAGGACTCTATTTTGACAAAACCCATACCTGGGCATTCATGGAAAAGGATGGTTCAGTTAAAGTTGGCATAGATGATTTCATGCAACATATTACAGGCCGCCTGTCAGGCATCGGAATGAAACCTGTAGGGGTGAAGATCAAAAAAGGTGATCCATTGCTTACGATCATCCAGAAAGGCAAACATCTTATTATTTATTCACCTGTTTCGGGAACCATTACAGCCAGCAACCAGAGCCTGATCACAGATTCATCTGCCATCAATGCCGCTCCCTATACCGATGGATGGGTTTACATGATCGAACCCACCAATTGGTCGCTGGAAATTCAGTTCTTATCCATGGCCGACAAATATAAAACATGGCTGAAAGGTGAATTTTCGAGGTTGAAAGATTTTATTGCAACGGCTATCATTGCCAATACTCCCGAATATGCCTTTGTTCCCTTACAGGATGGCGGTGAAATGAAAGACAATGTTCTGGCCGACCTTGGTCCGGAAATTTGGGAAGATTTTCAAACGAAATTTATTGATAACGCTAAATAACCCCACCCTAAATCTGAGGTTGTTCAAAAGGCAAATCTTTATAAAAACCGCAGAGTCGCAGAGTCGCAGAGAAAACGCAAATATTTCATAATCCATACTAATTTTCTCTGCGCCTTTGCGCCTCCGCGGTTAAAAAAAGACTTTTGAGACAGCCTCCCAGGGGGAAGGGGTCCGTTTTTATACAAAAGTTTGAATTATGGGACTTAACCGAAGAAGTTTTTTTAAAGTGCTGGGTGTTTCGGGGTTGACACTTGCCGTTGGGAAGGAAGCCGTTTCAACAACCACAACCGGCAACGAAGTAGAATTCTATGGGGTTTTATACGATTCAACACGATGCACACGGTGCCGTGGCTGTGAATACGATTGTGCCGACGCCCATGGATTTCCTGAACCACTGCCCACAAAAGATGTTCCTGCCATACGGAAAACTGATCCAACCTGCAACACGGTTGTGAATAAGTACCAGACTTCAAAAGGAGAGGTTTTTATCAAGCGGCAGTGCATGCATTGCAATGAGCCCGCCTGTTGCGCGGCATGTTTGACACAGGCCATGCATAAAACAAAAATGGGTCCTGTAACCTGGGACGGCGATAAATGCATGGGATGCCGCTACTGCATGGTCTCCTGTCCGTTTGACAGTCCCAAATTTGAATTTCACAGCGCAAACCCGAAAATACAAAAATGCGACATGTGTTTCGAACGGCTTAAAACCGGCGAACCTCCTGCCTGTGCGTATAACTGTCCCAACGGGGCTTTGCAATATGGAAAACGCAGAGACCTGATCAGGGAAGCACGCAGGAGAATGTTTGAAAAACCGGGTTTGTACGTCGATCATCTTTATGGTGAACATGAAGCCGGCGGCACCGGATGGCTGTATCTCTCGCCGGTTCCCTTCGATGAACTCGGCATGACCACCACCCTGCAAAAATCATCCTATCCTGCCCTTACCAAAGGATTCCTCTACACCGTGCCTTCCGTATTTGTGCTATTACCGGCGCTGTTACTCGGCATTCACCAGGCTACTAAAGACAATCATCTAAACGGGGAACATGAAGATGAACAATAACAATTCTATCGCAATGGACAACGATGGTCAACCCATCTGGAAGTTCCTGGTAAGCGAATTGAAGCCAAAAGGCAAATGGCTTACCCCCTTTAACATCATTTCCATACCGATCATGCTTTTAGGGCTGGTGTTGATCGTCATCCGTTTCTGGAAAGGCATCGGCTCTATCACCAACCTGTCGCAGGATATTCCCTGGGGCCTGTGGATCGGATTTGACGTGGTAACCGGCGTTGCCTTTGCAGGTGGCGCTTATGTGCTCACCTTCATGGTGTACATCCTCAACATGCGGAAATACCACTCCATCGTGCGGGTAACCGTGCTGAACGGCTTTCTCGCCTATGTGTTTTATGCCGGGGCGCTGCTCCTCGACCTGGGACGGCCATGGCATGTAATCAACCCCATTATCGGGAACAGTTTTGGCGTTAGTTCCGTACTATTCCTGGTGGCATGGCACTTTTTATTGTACATGATCGCCCAACTGATTGAATTTTCGCCGGCCATTGCAGAATGGCTTGGCGCCAGGCGTGCCCAGAAAATCCTTTCGGGTATGACCATTGCCGCCGTTATTTTTGGAATCACCCTTTCAACCCTGCATCAGTCGGGATTGGGAGCACTTTACCTGATGGCCAAGGACAAAATTTTTCCGCTGTGGTATTCTGAATTTATCCCGATCATGTTTTTTGTATCCAGTATTTTTGCCGGGCTTTCCATGGTCATCTTTGAGGGATCAATTACCCATAAAGCATTTGCATGGCAAATCAGTGAAAAAGATCATCATGCAGAAAAGGGCATCATCCACGGATTGTCAAAAATATGCGCCGGGGCCATGTTTGCCTACTTTTTCATGCAGATGCTCATCTTTATTCACGGACAGCACTGGGCCCTGCTCAACACCCCGATGGGTTATTGGTATTTGCTCGAAATGCTGGGGTTCGTCCTTTTCCCGATGATCCTGTTCTTTGTCAGTTACCGCACCCACAACATTACGATGATCAAAGTGGCGGCCATTCTCACCATGCTTGGTGTGATCTTAAACAGGCTGAACGTCACCGTGATCGGTTTCCGCTGGGATATGCCCATCCGCTACGTTCCATCGTGGATGGAACTGGTGGTTACCCTGGCTGTTATTTTTACTGAAATATGGATATTCAGATGGGTCATCAACCGCATGCCTGTATTGCGTGATTCCCCATCCTGGGTAAAAGAAAACAAATAAATTAACCCTGTAGTCACCAACAAAGTGATTGCCTAAAAATCAAACAAATGGAAGGATTTAGTTATTCTGATATTTTTGCCACCAAAGGCATAGAATATCTGGTCATCATCGCTTTTCTGGCCCTGTTGATCCCCTTTTCAATCATCCTGAACAAACAGGTGAAAATTACCAGACAGCTTCAAAAAGCGCTGGGTATTCTTTCCGCTAAAATTCTAAAAATCCCCCAGGGATTATTTTACAGCCGGAATCACACCTGGATGTTCATGGAACGCTCGGGAGCGGCCACCGTGGGACTCGACGATCTGTTGCTTCACATCACCGGGGAGGTTAAATTCACCACCCTGAAAAAGCCGGGCGACATGATCAGCAAAGGTGAATTACTTACCGAGATCGATCAGAACGGCAAACTGCTCAGCATCGTATCGCCCGTTTCCGGAAAAATCATCGATACAAATGCCATGCTGCATGAGCATCCCGGGGTACTCAATGAAGATCCTTACGGCAAAGGATGGATTTATAAGATTAAACCCACCAACTGGATTGCAGAGGTAAAATCCTGCTATTTTGCCGAAGAGGCCTCCATCTGGTCGGAAAATGAGCTGGTACGGTTCAAGGATTTCCTGGCCACGACCATGCGGAATTACTCACCAGACGCCTCCATGGTTGTGCTGCAGGATGGCGGTGAACTGGCCGACCATTCCCTTGCTTCCATGCCCGATGAATGCTGGAAGGATTTCCAGAAGGAGTTTTTGAATCTTTACAGGGTGTAGTGTCACAGTTTCAGCATTGTCCATTGACCTGATAAACTTCTCCAGCTTCGGATATGAATGCCATCAGTCCGGTGCATTTCAAGATCACCGGAATAGATTAATTCCGCCTGTGTTTCGCCACTCAGTTTCATCCAGTAATGCAGGTTCTTGTAAAATTCGGAATGGAGTGTTTTTCCTGCCTTGATCTCTATCGGAAACAGCCTAATGGCTTCTTCAACGATGAGGTCAATTTCGTGGCCGGTTTTATCCCGCCAGAAATAAAGGTTCACCTCTTTTCCCCGGTGCGTAAGTTGTTTGATTAATTCTGTCACAATCAGACATTCGAATAAGGCGCCTCGCAGCGGATGGTTTTCAAGCTGCCCAGTGGTGGTAATTCCAAGTAAAGTAGAGGCAAGACCTGTATCGTAGAAATACAATTTCGGACGTTTGACAATGATCTTGTTAAAATTCCGGTAATGCGGACGGAGCAGGTAAATGATAAAGCTGCTTTCCAGAATACCAATCCATGATTGAATCGTTTTAATATCAACACCGGTTTCAATAGATAAGGATGAATAATTCAATTCCTGCCCTGTACGACCGGAAAGCAGCCGCATAAATTTTTCAAAAACCAACAAATCCGTAATGTTTTTTATCTGTCTGACATCACGCTCAAGATAAGTTCTTATATAATTGGGCATCCAGTCAGTAACCGGAATGCCCATATCATACAAGGGTGGATAAAATCCCCGGAGGATCATATTGTTTTCATCGGGAATTTCATAAAAACCCGTCAATTCTTCAAGGTTGAAAGGCAATAGCCGCAAATAGGCAACTCTGCCGGCAAGGCTTTGTGAAATGTTTTCCTGCAGTAGGAAGTTGTTGGAACCGGTAAGGATAAATTTTCCCTGCCCGGTTGAATTATCCAGAATTTCCTGGAGGTACGAGAAAATGTGCGGCACACGCTGTACTTCATCAAAAATTGCTCCATCAGCGTATTTTAATAAAAATCCACGAGGGTCGTCTGTGGCCAACATCCGGATATCCGGATTTTCAAAGTTAATGTAAGGCAGGGTTTTGAAAAGACTTTTTACAAGGGTTGTCTTCCCCGATTGTCGCGGCCCGATAACGGCAACGGCTTTGAATAAGGAAGCCAGCTCCTGAAGTTTAGTTGATGCAATTCGTGGAATCATGATACAAATATATGGAAAAATATGGAATCTGATTCCATATTTTTCCACTTTTTCATCTGAAGGGTAGTTTATATTCTCTTCTAAGATTTTTTACTGACTGTTATTTTTATAACAAATTATTTTAAACCGGTGTCGCCACAGCGGTTTTTTTTGTACTTTGCACTGAAATATATCCGCCTGGGTATATCGGTTCATCACGGCTCCAAACATTCTGATGATATGTTTTTCAAGAATAAACCCCAAAACAATAAAGGGAAAGCCATTTTTAAAAAATACGTGAAATTCCGGTCGTCCATCTATGGCCGGGTGGTTTTGATCATCACGGTTTTATCTGTTTTTCTGTTCTTATCGTTCAGCCTCATTTTCAGGTCGGTAAACGAGGAATACCTGAATACGGTGATCCGTCAGAACGGCAACAATATCGGTTCCATCGTGGAGGGCGCCTTGTACCATTCCATGCTCGAAAACGATAAGAGTTCCCTGCAATACACGCTTGATGTGATCAACACCCTGCCGGGTATCGATGAAGTGAACATGTACGACAGCGACGATGACCTGGTGTATTCCTCCATTGCCTCCGATACCAACAACAACCACAGTAACCCGAACTGCGTGAGTTGCCACAACAACATCCGGTCAATGTTTCCCGACAAGGGGAAGTCGTACAAAATACTGGATGTCGACAACGATTGCAAGATGATCAGGAACGACAACAGCGGCAGGCACCTGCTGATCAAATCGCCCATCCTGAATGAAAAATCGTGTTACATGAGCTCCTGTCATGCACACAAGGCAACCGATACCCTCCTTGGATCGCTGGTTATCAAACTTCCGCTGAAAGACCTGGATGCTGCGGTAGCAAAGTCGTCAACCGAGTTTTTTCTCCTGGCCATTTTTATCACGGTTTCGCTGTTCCTGTTTTTAATTTATTTCACCCGGAAGCGCATCAAAGACCCATTGAACGACCTCATCAAAGTAAGCATTGCCGTTGCCAACGGCGATAAAAGCACCCGGGTCGAAATATTACCCAATCAACTGGACGACATGCGCATGGTTTCCAGGGCATTCAACGACATGCTCGACAACCTGCAGTCGGCCAATAATGAGCTGGAAAACTGGTCGCAGCAACTTGAATATAAAGTTCAGAAAAAGTCGGAAGAGCTGGGAGCCGCCCAGAATGAACTGATGCATGTGGAACGGCTGGCTTCGCTGGGAAAATTATCCTCCTCCGTGGCGCATGAAATAAACAATCCCTTGTCGGGCATCCTGATTTACACAAAACTGCTGTACAAACAGTTAAGCAACCCCGAATTGAATGTGGCCAAACGGGATTCGATGCTCAAACATTTGAAAATGATTGAGAATGAAACGAAACGATGCGGTGACATTGTCAAAGGGTTGCTTGACTTCTCCCGGAAAGATCAGAATGACTTTGAACCAAAACATTTGCATGAGATCCTCCAGGACACCTATGATTTGATGACCCACCCGATAAAAATCGCCAACATCAGGTTTATCTCCGATTTTTCAGCGAAGTCAGACCTGATCAATTGCAGTCCGAACCAGATCAAACAGGCTTGTGTAGCCCTGCTGGTGAACGCTTCTGAAGCAGTGCTTGAAAACGGTGAAATCACCATCCGGACCAAAAATGTTGATGAAGATACCATCAACTTCGAAATCACCGATAACGGACTGGGAATAGCCGCCGAAGACATCCCCCACATTTTCGAACCCTTCTTCTCCACCAAACAAAATGCCAGCGGAATCGGGCTGGGGCTGGCAATCGTTCATGGCATCATCCAGAACCATAAAGGAAAAATACAGGTGAAATCTGTCCTTGGAAATGGTACAACCATCTCCGTAACTTTGCCTTTGATCAAAAACTAAAAGTGAATACAACATGCCGAAAAAAATCTCCATATTGATCGTTGACGATGAAGAATCTGTTCGGGAGTCGTTGTACAGTTGGTTCATCGAAGACGGTTATCGCGTTGAATGCGCCGAAAACGCCAGAAAAGCGCTGGCCATCCTTGAATCCGAACAGTTTGATATTGTGCTTGCCGACATTAAAATGCCCGGAATGGACGGCTTGGAAATGCTTCGCAGAATCAAGGCGTACAAACAGGATTCCATTGTGATCGTCATGACCGCCTTTGCCACCGTTGACACCGCTGTAAAAGCGCTGAAAGACGGCGCTTTCGATTACATCACCAAACCCTTTGATCCCGACGATTTAACCCATCTGATCCGGAATGCCACCAAACAGATCTCCCTGGCAGACGAGAATGAAACCTTAAAGAAAAAAGTTGTCGCCCTCGAAAATGTTGAAGACCTTATCGGGAAAAGTGAAGCGATGAAAAATGTGCTGAAAGAGGTGGAAAGCGTGGCACAAACCAACTCCTCGGTGATCATTACCGGCGAAAGTGGCACCGGCAAAGAGCTTGTTGCCAGGGCCATCCATGCCAATTCGCCGCGTAAATTTTTCCCTTTCGTGAGTGTCCATTGCGGTGCGCTCACCGAAAGTCTGCTGGAAAGCGAGTTGTTCGGTCACGAAAAAGGCGCCTTTACCGGCGCCATGTACAACCGCAAAGGCCGGTTTGAGATGGCCGACAGCGGGTCGATCTTTCTCGATGAAATCGCCACCATCTCCAATAAAATGCAGGTGGAACTGCTGCGGGTTCTTGAATCTAAAACATTTATCAGGGTTGGTGGAAACAAGGAAATCACCTCCGATTTCAGGGTAATCTGCGCCACCAACAAGGATTTGAAAAGCCTGGTTGAAAAAGGAACCTTCAGGGAAGATCTTTTTTACCGGCTCAACGTGGTGAATATTCACATTCCACCTCTGCGCGAACGCATGGGCGACATTCCGCTGCTGGTCGATTATTTTATCGGCAAGTACAGCACCTCGATGAACAAACCCCCTGTGGCCATAGATTCATCGGCATTAAAACGTTTGCAGGAGTTTAACTTTCCCGGTAACATCCGCGAACTGGAGAACATGATCGAACGGGCCATCGTGGTAGGCGATGGCAAAAAGATCGGACTGAAAGACCTCCCGCTCGAAAAAACAATAGTAAGTACTTCAGCCGAAAGCCTTGATGATTTTGAAAGAGCCTTCATCCTTCAGATACTTGTCAAATACGGCTGGAACATTTCCCGAACGGCCAAAGCCTTAAAGGTTGACCGGGTAACCCTCTACAATAAAATCAAGAAATACGATTTAAAACCCGCAGATCAACAATAATGCACAATGGATCTGCCAAACATCACCTTGATTTCTTTTGGCTATTTCGAAAAAGAGATGCTCGAGCAAATTGCGGAGGCTGTTAAACTCGAATTCCGATGCTCATTGAATTTAAGGGATGGTCACATTGATCTGAGCGAATTTTACGATCCTGCGCGCAGACAATACAACGGAAATTACCTGCTCAAGCATGTTGATGCTTTACCCGTACCCGAATCAAATAAAACCCTCGGATTGTTCAATGTCGATCTTTTTATTCCCATTCTGACCTACATTTTCGGACAGGCATTCCTGGGGGGACGAAGCGGAATAGCGTCGCTGTACCGGTTAAACAATACGAGCTATGGCATGAAGATGGATGGTGCGCTGTTGCTTGACCGCTTCAAAAAAGAGGTGATCCACGAACTGGGTCATACGTTCGGGTTAATCCATTGTAATAATCCCACCTGTGTGATGCGGTCGAGTACCTATGTGGAAGATATCGACCAAAAAGATCATTCGCTGTGCCTCAAATGCCGAAATGAAATCGGATTTTAAGGGATTTATCTTATTTTAGCGTCCAAAATGAAAATTTATGGATAAGCGGATAAAGTCCCGACCCCCTGTTACCCAGAAAAAGCGCACCCCCATTGAAAAATCAGCGGTCAGGAAACCCGTTGCTGAAACATCTCTCCTGCAAAACCCCGTATTTCTGTCCGCCTTCATCCTGATACTAACCTTCATTGTATTCCTGCCGGTTTTCAGCAGCAAATTTTTAACCACCTGGGATGACAATTCATACATCCTCGACAACCTGATGATCCGCTCCATCAGCTTTCAATCGCTCCGGCAAATGTTCACCACCCAGATCGGAGGCACCTATGTTCCGCTTCCGTTGCTCTCTTATGCCATTGAATATAAATTGTTCGGACTTTCATCGATCGCTTTTCATACGACCAACCTGCTGATTCACCTGTTTTGCACGTTTTTCGTTTTCATGATCCTCAGGAAGCTGGGGTTAAAACCACTTTTTGCCGCCATCGGTGCGCTCATCTTCGGCATTCATCCCATGGGCGTTGAATCCGTTGCCTGGGTTACCGAACGCAAAGACCTGTTATATACCTTCTTTTACCTGGCTTCCATCATTGCCTACCTCAACTATCTGAAAAAAGAACATCGTCCATACCTGGATCTGCTGATCAGCCTGGGCCTGTTTTTACTCGCACTGTTTTCGAAAATTCAGGCTGTTTCCCTCCCACTGGTGCTTCTCGCGATTGATTTTTACATGAAACGACCCATCAAGCCAAAACTGGTGGTGGAAAAGATTCCGTTTTTTATCCTTTCCTTGATCTTTGGGGTTGCCGGTATTTTCATCCTCAAAAACATCGGCGCGCTGAAAATCAATGAGCTTCATACCCTGCCGGAAAGGATTTTCTTCGGCGCTTATACCTTCAACGCCTATCTCATCAAATTTATCGCCCCTTTCGGATTGAGCGCCTTGTATCCTTACCCGGCTAAAACAGGAGAAGCGCTGCCGGTTGTCTATTATCTTAGCCCCATCCTGATCGCCGTACTGGCTTTTGCCACCTGGAAAAGCTATAAGCACGGACGGGCAATTGTTTTTGGCATCCTGTTTTTTACCCTGAGCGTGATCTTCCTGCTTCAGATTTTTGGGGCAGGACAAGGATTTATGGCCGACCGGTACACCAAGATCCCCTATATCGGGCTTATCTTTATCGTTGTGTGGTGGGTGCAGCAATACCTCGAAAAACACCCGCAAAGGAAAGGCCTGACCTTATCCGTGCTTTCAGCTGTCGTGCTGCTGTTCATGGTCGTGGCTTTTCAGCGTACCAGGATATGGAAAAACGGTGAAACCCTCTGGAGTGATGTCATCGAAAAACATCCCGATAAAGATTCCCGTCCGTATGCCTGTCGCGGGATCTATTATAAGGAAACAGAACAGATGGATAAAGCCCTGAAAGATTTCACGAAAGACCTGGAACTCGATCCGTCAGACGTGGAGATCCTGCAGTTTAGGGGAAACATTTACTTTGGCAGGGGAAAAGACGATTCGGCCTATGCCGATTACAACAGGGCCGTGAAGATCAGGCAGGACAATGCCCTCACCTTTGCCAACCTCGGAGCGCTGTATGTTCGCCGCAACCAACCTGATTCAGCCATGTACAACCTCTCCAAATCCCTGGAGATGGACACCTCCCTTTATACCTCCTATGCCAACCGGGCGGTGGTTTACGGCTCGATGGGCAAGCCAGATGAATCTGCGGCCGATTTTAAACGGTATCTGAAATCAAAACCGGATGATGAACGGGTAATTTTCAGCATCGGCATGATTTATTATAACAAGGGCGATATGAAAGAAAGCATCAACTGGTTTGGCAAAGCCATTGCCATCAAACCCGATCTTGCCAATTACCACTGGGTACGATCACTCGCCTATAAGCAATCGGGCAATATAGCAGAGGCCCTCACCGATGCCCGGCAGGCTGAAAAACTCGGAATGACCCTGCCGGCAGGTTATCTTCAATCACTCAAATAAACACATCGGAATTCATGAAGAAATTACCTCCGGATAAAAAAATAAAACCGAAACAGGCTCCGGTTAAACCTGTAAAAAAAGATCCTTCCTTCTATTATGGAATTGCAACGATCGTTATTGCCTGCTTTATTTTTTATGGGAATACCCTGAATCTGAAATATGCCTATGATGATCTGATGGTGATCACCGGGAACCAGTTCACCAAACAGGGTTTTCATGGTATTGGCGACATCCTTACCACCGATTTCTTCACCGGTTATTTCGGCAAAGACCAGAATATGGTCTCCGGGGGCAGGTACCGTCCGCTCTCCCTGGTCACCTTTGCCATTGAATACCAGTTTTTTGGAGAAAACCCGTTCATCAGCCACCTGATCAATGTACTGCTTTTCGCATTTATCTGCATCATGCTGCTGATGCTGATCCGGAAATTTGCCGCTTCCAGAGGTTCTCCCGATGATCATGGCGCCTGGTATTTCTCCGTGCCACTGCTGGTTAGTCTGCTCTTTGTGGCTCACCCGATACACACAGAGGTGGTGGCCAATATCAAAAGCCGGGATGAACTTCTTGCCTTCCTGTTTTGTTTGCTCACCCTGTGGTTCTCGGTAAAATTCCTGGAAAAGCAGGAAATCAAATGGGCCGTGTACAGTGGCCTGAGTTTTTTCCTGGCTTTGTTCTCCAAAGAAAATTCGGTAACCTTTTTGCTTGTTCAGCCACTTACAGTTTACTTTTTTACCCGTAAAGAAATTAAAACCAACCTGATAACCTTAATCCCGCTAGCCATTTCCACGGTGCTGTTCCTGCTGATCCGCCAGGCCGTGGTAGGTCATTCCAGTAGTCCCCTCGAAAATGACCTGATGAATAACCCTTTCGTGGAAATGACCCTGTCGCAGAAATACGCTACCATCCTCTACACATTGGGTTTGTACCTCAAACTGCTCATTTTTCCGCATCCCCTCACCTCCGACTACTATCCTTACCATATTCCCATCATCAATCCCGGCGACTGGCGGGCGATTGTGCCTTTAATCCTGTACCTGGCGATGATCGCTTACATCATCCTGAAAATCCGGAAAAAAAATCTCACAGCCTGGTGCTTTCTCTATTTTCTGATCACCATCTCCATTGCCTCGAACCTCCTGTTTCCCATCGGAGCATTCATGAATGAGCGTTTCCTCTTCATGCCTTCCCTGGCATTCTGCCTGATTGCCGGCGCCGGCATCGTGTGGCTTGCAAACCGGATAACCGTGAATGCCGGATTAAGAACAGGGATGATCGCCGGTTTCATGGCCATCACCCTGAGTTTGTATGCATATAAAACCATCAGCCGCAATGCCGACTGGTACGACAGTTACACCCTGTTCACCACCGATGTGAAAGTGTCGGCCAACAGCGCCAAAGGCAATGAAACGGCCGGGGAATACATCATGCAGAAGGCAAACCAGATACAGGATAAAGCCACCAAAGACAGCCTGCTGCGCCGTTCAATCGTGTATCAGCAAAAAGCCATCCGAATCTATCCGAAACAGATCATCGCCCTCATCAACCTGGCTGCCGTTTATTACGAGTATAATAAGGATTACGACACCATCCTGGTGGTGTATAAAACGATTCTTGGTTATCTTCCAAACAACCCCCAGATCTATACTTTCTTTAACAGCATCATGGGAAAGTACGACAATATTGATCACAAGATCAGGTTGTACGAGGACTTGCTCCAGTTGAATAAGGAACGGTGGGATGTAAACATCAACCTTGGAAGCCTTTACCTGGGCGGGAAACAGGATGCCAACCGGGCCCTGCCATACCTGGTAAAAGCCGTAAGCCTCAAGCCCGACGATTTTGACAGCCAAAAACAACTTGGAACTGCTTATGGGTATCTCCGGCAATGGAACGATGCCAGCATTCACTTTGAACGCGCCGAAAGCATTAAACCCGGCGACAAAGAGCTGAATAAAAACCTCTCCATTGTTTACCAGAACATGGGCCAGAACGAAAAGGCCCGCGAGGCCATGTTAAAAGCAACGAAATGAAAGCAACCATGAACACCGGCAAAAATAAAAAACCGCTGAAAAAAGCACAGCCGGGAGCCCCCATGAAGGCAACCCACGACGCCTCTTATATCCCGGCCGGTTATAAACCCTGGATTATCCTGGCGATCCTGGTGGTGACCTTTATTGCCTATGCGCCTTCTCTTCAGAACGATCTGCTCAAAACCTGGGACGACCAGGCCTATGTGACCCAAAACGATCTGATCACGAACCTCTCCCCTGCCGGGATTGTGCGGATATTCAAAGAAGATCGCGGATTGTATGCCAATTACCATCCCCTCACAACGCTGTCGCTTGCTTTCAACCATGCCATTTCTGACAAGAGTCCCCTGGGATATCACCTCACCAACCTTTTTATTCACCTCCTCAATACCCTGCTGGTTTTTCTGTTCATTCTGATGCTTCCGGGCAAAAGGATCTTTGCGGCGGCAGTCGTGGCGCTGCTGTTTGGCATTCACCCCATGCATGTGGAATCGGTTGCCTGGATTTCGGAACGGAAAGACGTTTTGTACACCCTGTTTTTCCTGGCATCGCTGATCTCCTACCTCTATTACCTTCAGCGGAACAACCACCTGAAATGGTACCTGCTGGCGCTGATATTGTTTGTATGCTCCATGCTTTCAAAAGCCATGGCAGCGCCCCTCCCCTTTGTGCTTTTCCTCATCGATTATCTGACCGGCAGGAAATGGAATGTCAGGGTTTTCGTGGAGAAGATCCCTTTCTTTCTTATTTCGATCGGACTTGGAATGCTGGCGATGAAGATACAGGCCGAAGGCAACGCCACCAGCAGCGGACTTTTTTCCATCACCAGCCG
>JBAXFM010000075.1:0-19516 GCA_037139855.1 Bacteroidota bacterium | reverse complement strand
TTGTAATGCTGATTGAATCGGGACTTATGGTAAATGCAGCCCTGAACTTTTCCTCGCTTGCCCTCAGCGCTTCTTCAGCCTGCATATTGGAATCCATGGCAGAAATTTTTTACTAAAATACAAAAAAAACCAGCAAACCTGATTCGCTCAAATTTCACCATTTAACTTTGCATTTTGCCTTTTCACATTTTCGGAAAGGCTCCGCTAATGCCGGACAATTGAACGATCCTCGGTGCGTACCGGAAGGTGATGAAATAGAGTTTATTCTGCTCTTTTCGCGTCAGTCCGGCAATAAGCATCAGATGACGGGGAATGGCTGGAATGTTGTTGGAAACAGCAAACAGGCCAAGCAAATAATGTTGAAAGGAGAGTTCCTGCATGGTGATTTGAATTTTAGGACAAAGATAAGTCATATGATAATATGCGAATAGATGGTAAATTTATATTACTGCTTATCCCTTTCGGTCAATTTGGAATTTTTGTAACTCAAGTTTCGGCGTGAAGTAGGGCTTTACACTGTGTTAACAGATTTCGCCATTTCAAAGTTACAAGACAGGATGTTTCGGGCCGATTTCGGGACTTTTTTGGGATAAAGCTGAATCCTAAGTGAATGCTAAATGAATGCTAAATGAATGCTAAACGGGAGAACGCAGGGAGAAATACGGGCTAATTTCGGGAGGATTTGGGGAGAATTTCGGGAGAAAGCAGGGGCTCCTACAGGGCATCAACCGACCCTGAGCCGATTAATGCCTGCCTTTTGCCGGATGTTGGCCTTACCTTGGCTTTACTGTGGCCGTATTTTTGTCAGACGTAAATATTTTCACCACAAAACACCTCAAAATAAGAATTAGCCGGATTGTAGGATATTTATTATAGAGTGGGATATTCTACTAAAGAAAGCATAATATATGCATTGCAGAATATTAAATAATTATAAATAAAAATGTACTTAATTTGTTAAAAATTAACGATTTATATGGATTGAGCAGATTAAAGGGTTTTCAGGTCTGATTAAATATTTTATTACAAGGTTGACATTTATCCAAAATAATGTATATTTACACCAAATTAGTTTGCGATGAAAATAATAGAATCGTTAACCCCGGGAATCAGGAAATATTCCAAAATATTTCTGTGTACATTTATTTTGGTTCACGTTTTGATGATTTCAAAAACCAATGCCCAAACGATCTCCACCAGTGGCAATATCACAGTTGGAGCTGGGGCTGTTGTAAACTCAAACTTCGACATGTCATTGCAGGGTGGTGGAACTCTAAAGGTTATGGGAACCCTTATTCTCAAAAACAACCTGGTGAACCAAAAAACAGCGCCCGACTCGCTGCGATCCGGAACAATTGAGCTTTCGGGAACAACAAGCCAGACGGTGAGCGGTCCCAATGTATTCGCCAATCTTAAAATTGACAATGCCGCAGGTGTTTCACTGACCGGTTACCGCGACAATCAGGTATATGGGGTACTTACCTTGACAAACGGATTACTGACCCTCGGAAATCGTAACCTGCTTTTAGGTTCGGCTGCAATAATTGCAGGAACACCAACTGCCACGAACATGGTTGTGGCCACTGATTCCGGGGAACTTCGCAAGGCTTTTTCAACGCCCACTAACTTTACATATCCGGTGGGCAATAAAACCGGAACTGAGAAATATTATTCTCCTGTTACCCTGAGCTTTACTTCAGGAACTTTTGCAACCGGGAATTATGTGGGAGTTAACCTCGTTGATGCCAAATATAGCAACGACAGCATCACTGGTAACTATCTCACCCGATATTGGACATTATCGCAGTCCGGGATAACTGGTTTTAACTGCAATGCCACCTTTAAGTACCTCCCGGCTGATGTTACCGGTGCCGAGGGTTCTATTTATTGCACGAAGGTAAATCCTTCCCCGTGGGTTGCTTACAACATCGCAAATACGGGTACCCACGAACTCACGGCCAATGGGATTAGCAGTTTCAGTACATTCTCGGGTACCGGAGGAGGCATGGACATTAGCCTGACAGCATTTCTCGAAGGCCCTTACAATGCAGGGGCTATGAATACCACGCTCAATGCAGGCGGACTGATTCCACTTTCACAGCCATATAATACTGTTCCATGGAATTATGCCGGACCTGAATCGGTTACCTCCATCCCGGCAGGGGTGGTCGACTGGGTGCTGATTGAGCTCCGGCAGGCTGGTGCTCCTGCTAACGCTACTTCAGCTACCATCCTGAAAAAGCGTGCAGCTTTTATTAAAAGCGACGGGACCATTGTAGATAAAGATGGGATCAGCCCGATCAGGTTTTACAATACGGCGCTTACTACTAACCTGTACCCTGTTGTGAGACATCGGAATCATTTGGCGATCATGGCTAATAATAGTGTCATAAAGGCTGCAACTGGGAATTATGTCTATAGTTATTCAAGCAGCATAGATCAGATTTATGGCACCGGAAAAAAACAACTGGGAGGTTTATGGGGCATGATAGCAGGTGATGGCGATAGAGATAATACGATCCAAAATTCAGATTTTATTCTTTGGAGTAATAATTTTGGCAGTGATGGATTGTATTCCTCTGATTATGACTTAGACGGAACCGTACAAAATTCAGATTTTATAAAATGGAGTTCAAATTTTGGTCTTGACAACAGTGTGCCGTAAAACTCCTCACCTATCTTTCGTAAAATTCAAAAGCAATGAAAAAAATAGCCATACTCATTATTGCAATATTTTTAGGATTGGATTCATACTCACAGTATCAACTTACCTTCCGTGTTGCCAATCCACGAATAGTTCGATTAACTACAATAGACTATCTGGAATTTGAAGTTCAGGTTAAAGCTAATTCAGCCAATAGTTACGCTTTTGCGATTCAGGCTAATTTTACTTATAATCTGACAGCATTTGGTTCTACCTTAAATGCTGTTAAAACAGGTATTTCGGCTGGCTTCGACCCAAGTGATAACCCAAAATATTCATTTACCAAAAGCTACGCTTCCAACAAAATTAATATAACAATTACGACAACACACACAGCTTTTGATCCTGCTACTGAAACAATTTCTGATTACTATAACGAGGTGCCCATATCGTGGACTCCATTAATCAAACTTCAATGTCGGATTCTTGATAATACGGGAATAGCTGATATCATGTTTGCTCAGGCAACAATGAATCCGCAGGAATTTTATGTAAATCCAATTGGTGGAGTTGGCACCTCAAGTCTGCCATATACAAATCCTAATCTTTACGATGAATCAAAAACACTTCAATCCTGCTATCTTCAAAGAATTTTCAGTGGAGCATTTAATTGGACTCAGGTTGCAGGATCTGTTAATTGGAACACGAGTGTCAATACCTCTGTATGGGATGGCAGCGCAACAATAACCCAAGCCGATTATACAGAGGCTTTGGCGAACAATGTCCGTGTTGAAAGCGATGCCACGCTTACAATTCCCTCCAACAAATGGCTAACCGTTTCAGGTAACATGACAATTCTTGGAGCTGCTCCTAACCTTATGGTTGCAAGTGGCGGTTCATTAATACAAAATACTCCCGGGGTGCAAGCAACCGTTGGAAGGGATGTAGCTGCATGGACTAGTGACAGTCATGGCTGGCATTTGCTCTCATCGCCTGTAGCGGGCCAGACTGTCAGTCCTGCTTTTACCGACCCTACGCCCGGCAACTACGATTTTTATAAATGGAGTGAAACTTCCGATCTTTGGCTTAACCAGAAAATCCCTGGTAACAACATCACTTCATTTGATCAGGGCATTGGTTATCTGGTGGCGTATCAGACCAGTGCGACCAAACTTTTTACAGGGTCCCTGAATGTTGCAAACGTCAGCGGATTAAACCTTACTAAAACTCCGGGAGCTTATCCTGCAGGAGACATAACTCCTGGCTGGAACCTGCTTGGCAACCCCTTTTCCAGTGCCATTACCTGGTATAACGGCTGGACTCTTCCTTTGGTAACCACTACTGCAAAAATCTGGAAAGAGGGAATCGCCAGTTATACCGATATCGCTGCCGGCGGTATTATTCCTGCCATGCAGGGCTTTATGGTCGAAACATCCGGCGCAACGTCCGTTACTATTCCGGCTACTGCTCGCACGCATAACTTACAGGCCTGGTACAAGTCAACAGGCAACCCGTATATCAGGCTTGTAGCTCATAACCCTGGCGCACAAACTGCCCAGGAGAGCATTGTCACCTTTGATGCCCAGTCGTCGCAGGGATATGATCCATATTTTGATTCCCGCTTTCTGCCTGGCTATGCTCCCTATTTCTATTCCGTGGATGGAACAGAGCACCTTTCAACCAATGTATTGCAGGAGCTCAACAGTCAAACAACCGTTCCCTTTGACTTTATAAAAACCACCGGGTCCGATTATTTTATAGAGGCTGTTGCAATAGAGAACGTTACATCAAAGGTTTATCTCACTGACTTGAAGACCAGCCATGTTCAAATTCTTGGGGAGAACCCGATTTATAATTTTACTGCCGCCGATGGCGACGACCCAGCCCGGTTTCTGCTTACGTTTGGTTCTATGGTTGGAACAGGTGAAAAAACCGTAATCAACAATGGAATATACACATACGAAAATAACCTGTACATTCTTAACCCGGGAAAAGCAACTTTTGAGCTCTATACCCTTACTGGTCAGCGTTTACAGAAAACGGAGATCGACAGTCCCGGATTGTTTAAGACTACCCTCTATCTTCCTACCGCTTATTATGTGGTTCGTCTGACTACCGGAACGAAGGTTGTTGTGACGAAGGTATTCATTAAATCATAAACGAATAAACAATTTGTTATGCCACGATTACGAAAATTCCTGTTTATCCTTGTCATCCTTTTATCCGGTCTGGGCGTATTCCATGCATATGCCGATGAGCCTCTTGATAATCCTCCACCCCCTCCAGGTGGTGGACATGGCGGTGGAGGAAATTCGCAGGGCGCACCCATTGATGGCGGCCTTGGTATTCTGCTATTAATGGGTGTGGGTTATGGGGCGAAAAAACTCTACATTGCCCGGAAGGAGAGGAAAATAACTACCGTCGAAGATTAATCCTAGTGATGTCAAACAGGAAAAAAAAGGGCTGTCCGGAATTTTCGGGACAGCCCTTTTCAGTTTGATTTGTGCAGGTTGTGAACCTAAAATTATTTTCCGATCACCACACTGATGGTATTTGAAATGCCATTTCCTTCAACTTTAAGTTGATAAACGCCTTTTGCTAATTTGGAAAGGTCGATACTTTTGTGGAGTTTGCCATTGAATTTTATATCATCCTCGGCATATACAACCATCCCCAGGGTATTGTAAACAGTAAGGTCAACCCTGGAAACAATTGATGAATTAATGTCGAGGCTGAATTTACCATCGCTGGGGTTCGGGAAGATTGAAATACCCAATCCGTTATTTTCAGCGAGACCAAGGGTGGAGTATACATTCAGCGTCTTCTCCTCCGATGCAATGCTTTCACCGCAGGTGTTCAGGGCTTTTACCTTCACGGATGCCTGGCCACGATAGGTGTTGTTCCAGACTACAGTACCTGTAAGCGCTGCGCCGGTGATGGTTCCGGCAGTTTCCGGAGCTAGCACCCATGCATAGGTGAGGGCCCCCGGGACTTCCATGGTGGTGAACTCACTCTGTGTGGTTTTATTCACATCCACCTGGTCAGCACCCAGAGGTTTAGTTGGCGCAGCAGGCGCTTCGATAACGGTCACGGCCAAATCTTCCGAGAAAGTACCATTGCCGCAATCATTGGCACCCTGAACCTTGATGGTAAATGCACCGGTAAAACCGGCTGCAAGTGACAGTGTACCGGTAGTACCGGTCCCGGAGATGGTTCCGGCAGCTTCAGGATCTGTGTACCACGCATAGGTTGTAGCGCCGGTTGCACCGTTTGTGATGTAGAGTTTACCGTTAACATCCTTACAAAGATTAACATCACCCTGTGGTTTTGTTGCAGCAGCTGGCGCTGAATTGATCACAATATCTTTCAGTTTGATATCAGTGCAGATGCCATTGGATTTTACTTCCAGTGAAACAGGATATGTTCCCGGATCATTGAAAGTATGGGTCGGATTCTGCTCATAGGAAGTGTTGCTGGTTCCTGAATTCGGATCCCCGAAGGTCCATGTCCAGTTGGTGATTGTACCGCCACTTGCGTTAGTTTGATCGGTAAACGAAACAGGCAACCCCGGGCAACCGGTTGCATCCAGGAAGTTGGCGACAGGCATTTCGGTAACCTGGATGTAGGCTGGCTTTGTCAGGGTAACGGGATCACCGGTTGCCTTGGAAACGGTTAAGGTTACATCATGATTGCCGGCTTGGTTATATACAATTCCCGTTGGATTCTGTAAGGTTGAGGTAGCAGGTGTACCGCCCGGGAAAACCCACGCCCAGGTGGTTGGGCTGCCGGATGACATATCCGTATAGTCAACGGAAGAGCCAATACACAGACTGGTGTTGTTTGCACTGAAGTTGGCCATGATTGCCATGGAGGTTACCGGCACAAAATCGTTGTAACGATAGAAATTATGTTTGGTCACAGTAACTTTTACCTGTGAACCAACAGGAATAATGGGGATGGTGAGGCTTACAGGCCCGTTTCCGCTTCCGTAGCCTGTTGCCAGAATCTGATCACCGAGGGTCAGAGCAATATAAGCACTGTCGTTGGTTTCGATTGAAAAAGAGGTGGCGCCGTACATGATTTCAGCATCATGAGTAACACTCAGGGGTTCAGGAATTTCAGTGTAGAGTACCTGGAAAGCATCCCCAAACATATGGAACAGGCGGTAAGTAACCAGCTTGTCGCCGGAGTTGTATGGCCAGCTGGATTGTTTAAGGAAATATTTCCCGGCCGTCATTCCGAATGCAGGCAATACGCCGCGTGATGCAGGGTTTGAACCTTCAGCAGGCATGAAATCAGGCCACATGTTATCATACATCCCCCAAACGAAAGTATCGTTTACAAAGGAGTAGGACACTTCACTTGGGCAAACCAGGCCAAGGGCGCCTGAATTATGACCGTTTTTAACATAGCGGTGGAAATGTTCGCCAAAACATTCGCTAGAACGCTGATATGCTCCTGTTTGACAGTTAATGGAGAATACAAAAGTAAGATCAGTATTGGTCAGTGAGTTGATATTGGATATCTTATAAGATGGTTCACCCCATCCAAGATATTCACCGTGATCGCGATGCTGCAGCATGAAGGCGCCGGAGTCAATGGCCTGGTTGATGTTGGTGGCAGTGCCGCCATCCCAACCACCCAAGGTGGCTGGAGATTCCGGGATATATTGTAACCCATTGGGACCGAAATAGTTGACAACAGTATTCGTATTAGTCGCACTTGACCAAATGGTCCCGGGCGTTCCCTGGTAAACTTTGTTGATTCGACGTGGGTGCTTCCCCTGAACAGCGCTGAAATAACCTCCTACAATTTCTGAACAAAGC
This sequence comes from Bacteroidota bacterium, assembly GCA_037139855.1. GTDB lineage: Bacteria > Bacteroidota > Bacteroidia > Bacteroidales > FEN-979 > CAIVAT01. The sequence goes on along the minus strand of JBAXFM010000075.1, from coordinate 12,046 downwards.
TGGAACCACCTTTCGGTCTGCCATCCCAATGCGGTAATGGGCTTATCATAAAAGCGTGGATTGACAGGCGGATTGCGCTCATAATCGAGAAATTTTGAGCACATGATCTGAAGTTCGCTGGCATTATTGGCGGTGATTCTTGAAAAAACGATATCAGGCATTTCGTCGCCGGTAACATCAGCATATTTGTTATCTGATGCAAAGTTGGGGTATGATGCAGGGTGGGTATATAAATGTGAAATAATGTTTTTGGTTCCATCAGCGCCATAGTCGCCTAAGATGAGACAGGCAGCCGGTTTGATGGTCCAGGTGTTGTAAGCATTGTCAATGAAAGCTTCAATGGCTGTTTCTGTATTTCCTCCTACCTGATCAACCGTAAAAACTTTGGTTAAAATACCTTGTTCGGTACGGAATTTCCTTATGGTATCTGCCCAGGCCAGAAAATCAGGTCCGGTAGGAGTAAGGATGATGTATTCGCATTCATCTGTTAACGGAGCTTTTCCATATGACTGTAAACGTGCATTGTAGTCAACAGCGGGAAGTGAAGAATAATTCAGCAGGTTATCCTGTAAAATTGGATCCCACCAGGTACTGCGAAATGCAGTATTCATGAATTGACCATTGCCACCCTCGAAGGTGAGCTCGATCTGGAGATCTTTGTACACAACAAGGTCTTTGGTAACCGGGTTATATTGAAATGGGGTTATTCCAAGGATAACAGCATCGACACCCCGTATCCGGGCAACTTCTGAAATTGACACCGGTGATGCAGGATAAAACGCATTTTTTGAATAAACCTGAATATTTTTTGCATATTCAACCGGGCGGTTGTCATTATCCAACGGGATGCGCGGAGCAGGTACAATGTTAACATTGTGAATCACCTCTGTAATCTGAGAGATGATTTTTAATTTTGGCGTAGCGCCTTGCGGAATGGCAATATATTTGCCTTTACCCGGCAGGTTGGGCATTCCTTCATCGTTGAAGAGAAAGTTCCCGGGAAGGTTAATGTATTTCATAGGCGTGCCTTCAACAATCTGGTCATCGAGCGAGAAACCGGGTACGGCATAGTGTACCGTTACAGCGGCAGGTTTCGAATCAACAAGGTTAAATCCGGGTTTTCCCAGGACATCTGGAAAGGAATAGGTCTGGCTCTGCACATAAAACGCAGAAAACAAAAGCAATAAGAGTGAAAAATAAATCTTTCTCATAAGGATGATTTTTGGTGTTTTATATCTGTGAAATATTTCACAATAAAAATTTTGATAAGGTAATTCCTATGATATAATTCGTAACTGACTAATCATATCGTAGTTAATTTAAGTCAGAGAGAAAATATGATCTGGTGGGTATGGATTTCCGGGATTGAAAAATCAGCAGAATTCCGGAGGCGGGGAATAATCGGGGAAAAATACAATGGTGATATGACAACTCATGACAGGGAATAGAAAATCTTTTTGAGGAAAAGATTTTGGTAATAATGTTTTCTGAGTCAAGGCCTGGTTCATCAGGTTTTCAATCAGCACAAGGATTGATTTAGCCTTCCTGGTATTTTTCAAAGCTGAAGAGTTGTGAAGAAAAAGGCTGACCCGGTTGATCAGGTTCTGTTCATTGGCATCGCGGATACAAGTATAGGTAATCGTGTCTTTTAAAGAAACTTTGGATACGACATCATACAAAATACCATTGTAATAAAACTCATTGTCATCTGAAAATTTTAGCGTTTTATCGGGGGTTGCTTTCGGAATTTTAATTTTTTCAAGTTTCAGGCTTGGCATCCCCGAACTAATTTCAGACGCCATCTCATGACGAAGCAGAAGCTGGTTGAATTGAAAAATCACAAAATACCCCATCAAATTGACCATCAGGGCAATGAGTAGAAGGAATACTGCGATTTTTCTTAACATTCTGCTTATCTCGAAATAACAACTTTTTGTGTTACGACTCCTTTTCCGGAGGTAAGTTTGAGGAAATATACTCCCGGGGCAAGAATAGGCAGTGAAATTAAAGTAGAATTTGTTCCCTGGCCTGAAGAGTTAATATCGCCGTTCCAAACGGACTGGCCTGTTAATGATAACAGCACAGCATGCAAAACCGTTGTTTCTGACGAATTCCAGGTCAAGATTAGCCGGTCGTTGCATGGGTTGGGTGAGACGGAGAAGGAAAAATCGCTGGAAATTTCCGGGATTCCCACGATGGGATTATCAATCCAGATTTTCATGGCAGGATCGCCCAAAACATTGCAATCATAATGGCACCAGCGTTGTGCTCCGGGTTCAAACTCTCCGGGAAGACCAATCCATGGAGCAGTCTTGATTTTCGACATGGTATGAGCCGAACCAAGTTCCGCAATGGCAGAATCAGGATTCGGGTAGTAGAGAGCACTGATAAATTCACGGTGCAAATGGGCCGATGGGCCTTCTGTTGTTCCCTGGTCGAACCAACCATAACGTGAGTTGAAAACGCCGGCAACCAGGAAGTTGGAGATGGAGGTGCAGAGTTCGGCAATACAATCGGATTCATCGAAAGCACCACAAATACAACCATGGGTGTACATCAGCTGGTAATTATGGGTCACGCCATTGACCTGAGAAAAATTCTGATTGGTGATATCCCAGTTTGACAGCCGCATCATGTAGGTAGCATTTGAATGTCCGCAATGGTGGATAAATGATTTCCCAGAATTGATTCCCGCAAGCAACTGGCCAATGCTCCAGTTGTATCCTGTGGTATCATACAACCTTGAAATGTAATTTTGCGATGATGGAATGCCATGCGTTGCATAACCGTTGTCGTCATGATCGTCGACCAGCAGTTCGAGATAGTCGGAACCCCAGGTCATTGGAGGATCGTAAAGGAATTCAGAAACAAGGAAGGGCTTTTTCATCTCCTCAGCCACCGGGTTGCCCTGGTAGGAAACGGATTTGTGGACCATGTTGGCCTGTTCCACTGCATTGCTGAATGACATTCTGCCAACCGAAATTTCAGGCAGCAGATCGTCTTCTCCGGGCTCACCCCATTTATTATTGCCGTTGGAATTCCAGTTTCCGTCGAGGGCTGAAAAATAGATGTCGGCAGGAATATTGTAATCCTCATAACCGGAACCTGAAATCACATAACAGTACAAACCCCTGTAAGGAATAGTTTCAACATCACCCCCGAGAATTACCTGCTCAATCCCGTTGTTCTGGTATTGACCAATGATATAGTTGCGCATTTTTTCGACCAAATCCTGACCGGCCATGCCGTAGATTGATTCAATGGTGGTGATCTGCGATGTCTGGCCTTTGCTGTTGTAGTAATTCACAAGATCCTGAAATCCGGTTTGAAATTGCTCGCCGGTAATAATCAGGATCTGGTAGTTTGTTTTCAGGGTTCCTTTGGACGGGTATTGATTCATCATTTCCGGATTCTGTGCGAAAAGCCTGACTCTTTTCAATGCGTTCTTAGCACTGGTAAGGTTTTTAAGGGCAAGTGTGGCATTGATATCCGGTTCGGTGATGATGTGTACTGTCACTTTTTGATAATAGGAAACAGTTTTTTTAGCGGGGTTATAAATCACCGGGGTGAAAGTTGAAAGGGCAAATGAATAACCATTCAGATAAGAGTTAATAAGATTTCCTGTGGGGGTCGTGGGATAATTGGCATTAGTGTGGTAAACGGATTCATTTTTAATGAATTTTCCATCGTTGCCTTTTGAAATGGGCTGCATCATTTGTTGCGGAAACAGGTCATAGGTTCCGGCAATGGTGGTAAGCGCTTCGCCAATGATATGAATTGCTACAGCTTTTTCACCCGGAGGGAGCATCATGGCAACCTGATGATAAGGCAGCATCGGTTCTCCATTGAGTCCGGCCAGCATAGTGTGATCAAGGGTAATGGATTGGTAAATGCCGTTCTGCCCGATGGTAACCTGTGAAAAGGTAAAGACTTTTTCAACATTACCCGCGAAAAGGCTCAAGCTGACAAAACAGGACACGAAAAGGATAAAATATTTTTTCATAGGATTGGTTTTTCTAACAGACAAAGTTACGAATAAAACAGTTGCTTGTAAGGGTGCCCTGAGAAAAAAAAAGAAGGGCAACCGTTTTGATTGCCCTTCTTCAAATCTTCGAAATCCGGAAGTCTATTTGATAAGAATTTTTTGGGAAATTTTCATTTCTCCATTCTGAAGTGTAAGAAGATAAATTCCTGAGCTGAGCCCGGAAAGGTTCATGTTCTTTACTGTTTTACCATTGACGGTCACATCTTTTTCGGCAAACACCCTCATTCCCAGATTATTTGTAATGCTTAAATCGGCAACAAGACTTTTCACCGAATTCAGTTCCAGTGTAAATTCTCCGTGGCTGGGGTTCGGGAAAACAGAGACAGTAACATCCTTTGATTGTTCCCCGATTCCGGTGCAGGCATCCAGTACAGTAGAAACAGCTTTGATCGTTTCGCAGGCACCCATATTCACTGTAACAGTGAAATCGTGTGTTCCGATTCCATATTGAGCGTAAGTAACATCGAGGGTTGGTGTAGTTGCTCCACCAGGTGTCCACAGGTATGAAATTGCACCGGTAGTTGTGGCATCAAGGTGAATTGTCTGATACCAGCATGCGGTAAGGCCTGGTTCGGCTGTTACGTTTACCACAGGTCCAACCTGCATATATGCGGTTTTAATGAGGGTATCGATCTGGCTGCCACGGTCAACGATAAGTGTAACATCGTAAGTGCCGCAGTTATCATAAACAACAACCGGGTCTTTATCTGTAGATGTAGCAGGTGTACCACCCTGGAAAATCCACTGATAGGTTTCAGGAACACCAATATATCCACCAGAGGTTGTATTGGTGAAAGCAACAGGAACACCTGTGCTTACAGAAGTTGAGGCAACGGTGAAATCGGGAGTAAGGTCAATTACGCCACGTTTGATTCCCTGAAAAGTGCTCCATTTTTTTACGGTACCGCCAGGGCAGTTTCCTTGTCCGGCATCGTTGTTTTGTAACCAGGCAACAAATTCGCAATCAGCAAGAGGCCAGGCAGGAAGCATTGAAAAAGTCAGCACAACGGTTTGAACCGGGCCACTGGTGAAATCAATCAAAGTTCCATTCTGATCAGGAACCATCAAACGGTTTACATGCTCGAGGTGGGTCTGACCCTGCCAGTTTACCTGCATTTTTGATTGGGTAACGGCAAAATTGAGTACGACAGCGGTAGCTGCGATAGGGTCGGTTCTGGTGATAGTACAGGTGATGGTATAATCGAGACCGATATGGGTTTCTGTCATTTCCATTTCAACCGGTGATGCGACCACAATGGCTGCATTGTACTTTGGCAGATAGCTGTTATACATGGAACTTGTGTGGTTTCCGCCAACCACTGCCTGGTTGCCATCAAAGGTCGCAGTTGGGAAACCTGTAATGTTATACTTGGTGTTACGGGCATTGGAGTAGTTGTTGGCATAAGCGTCACCATTGTGATTTTCAACAACTGCAACTTTTTTTCCGTTTGAAAGCAGGTCATCTACGCCCATGGCAGCGCCGGGGCAATAGGTACACCAGGTACCGGTTCCAACTTCAACCACCACCATTTCGCGGGCAGAGGTCTGGGCCATAACAATAATTGTGGCCACGATGAAAGCAATAGAAAGGAGAATTTTTTTCATGGGTTTGGATTTGTGGATTTTAAGTGAATAATTTCACTCGCAAAGTTAATAAAAATAAAAATTCAAATCTGCATTATTAGATTTTTTTTGTTATGGATAAAAAATAATAATGCGTTAACCGGGCATTTTTCCATCCAGTTTAGCCAGGGCATAGGCATAAGCCCCAATGGAAACCGCTCTGGATGTGCCAAGGCGGGATATTCCCACACCAATTTTTTTATTAGGGTCGAAATGAACGGTTTGGTTGGTGAACGGAACCGGAATCTCTATCGATGATGATTTCAGGAATGAAGTAAGACTTACTTCATCCTCCAGGTTATATGCCACGACTTCCATTCGTTCGAGGGGTTTGCCCGACATGGTATCGAAGGGATAGTTCATTTCCTCAACCAATTTAGGTAGGAAAATGGGGTGAGCCCCTGATAATCCACCTCCAATGACTACAAGTCCGTCGATGAGTGTAATGGCATTGGCGATTGCATCGGCGGCATCCCGGGCAAATGCTTCAAAAGCATGAATTGCGGCTTCCTGTGCTCCTTTTACCCTGCCCATCCCGATCTCAAAAATTTCTCTCGGTTCAGGACACGAAGCCAGGTTCAAACCGGTATTGTTGGCATATTCGCGCTTTATTCCACGAATGCTCACACTTTCTTCCACATCCCAGTTTTTAAATGTCCGGTTGCGTACCCGGTTGATCTCTCCGCCAGAGCTGTTGTCGCCGCATAACAATCCATCGCGGGTTACAATACCACCACCGAATCCGGTTCCAAAAGTAGCGCCGAACAGATTTTTATATCGCTTGAGATTTCCGGCATCTTCAAGTTTCTTGTTGATATCGGGGAGGAGTCCGGCAATGGCCTCTCCATAAGCAAAGAGGTCGCCGTCATTATTGATGAATACCGGGATGCCAAATGTTTCCTGCAACATAGGTCCAAGGGCAATTCCTCCTTTGAAAAATGGCAGGTTTTGCAGGTCGCCGATGATGCCGTTTTCATAATCAGCCGGACCGGGAAATGCGAAACTGATGGCCACCGGTTTGTTAACCAATTTGTTTTCAACCTGATGAAACCCTTCGATGATGGTTGAAAGCACTGCTTCAAGACTTTCAGCTTTTGCCGAAAGGACAAATGGTTCAAGGATTTCCTGTTCGGCCTGTACGGCGTTGAATACAAAATTTGTTCCGCCTGCATCAAGTGTCATAACAGTGCGAATGTCGTTTTTATAGGTCATAGGATAAAATTAGTTCAAGTTTAAAGTTCGTAACACAGATTAAATGACGAATGACGAGTGACAAATGAATAAGGGTATACAACTTCAGAATTTTAAAAACAGCAAAATTACAGATATTAAAGTATTGATCAAATTATCATTGATCTTTCGTCATTCGTCCCTTGTCATTCGTCATTCGTCAATGCGCCTCCAGCCAGTTTTTCCCGGTATTCATATCCACAAGCACCGGAACATCGAGATGAATGGCATTTTGCATGCCACGAACAACGATGGGTTTGATCATTTCAACTTCATCCTTATGCACATCGAAAACCAATTCGTCATGAACCTGCAGGATCATTTTTGATTTGCATTTCAACTGTTCCAGTTCACTGAAAATATTGATCATGGCGATTTTGATCATATCTGCGGCAGTACCCTGTATGGGGGCGTTGATGGCATTTCGTTCGGCAAAACTGCGAATGGTGGCGTTGCCCGAGGTGATGTCGCGAAGGTAACGCCGCCGTTTCATCATGGTCTCAACATACCCGCACTCTCGGGCCGATACAATGGTACTGTCCATGTATGCCTTGATATTCGGGTATTTTACAAAATACTGGTGAATAATTTCGGCAGCCTCTTTCCGTGCAATGTTGAGCCGTTCAGATAAGCCAAATGCTGAAATTCCATAGATAATACCGAAGTTGACCATCTTGGCATTGCGCCGCATCTCCTTAGATACATCGGCGAGAGAAACACCATAAACTTTTGCAGCAGTAGCCGCATGAATATCGAGTCCCAGGTTGAAATCCTCAATCATGCCCGCATCGCGGCTAAGGTGGGCAATGATGCGAAGTTCTATTTGGGAATAGTCGGCGGAAAGCAGCAGAAAGTTGTCGTTACGGGGTACAAATGCCTTTCTGATTTCACGCCCCTTTTCGGTCCTGATCGGAATATTCTGAAGATTCGGGTTGTTGGAGCTCAGTCGCCCGGTTGCTGCCACAGCCTGATTATAGGAAGTGTGAACCCTGCCATCACGCGGGTTGATCAACGTGGGAAGCACATCAACGTAGGTTGACTTCAACTTGGTAAGCGAGCGGTATTCAAGAATTTTGTTTATAATCGGATGTTTATGTTCCATTTTGACCAGTACATCTTCGCTGGTGCTGTATTGCTTGGTTTTAGTTTGTTTCGGGTTTTCAACGATCCGTAACTTTTCGTAAAGAATTTCACCAAGCTGTTTGGGCGATGAGACATTGAAAGTAGTCCCCGCATACTCATGGATAGCTGATTCAAGAATTCTGATTTCCTTTTCGAGTTCGGCAGAATAGTCATTCAGCGTTTGTGGATCAATTCTCACGCCATCAGCTTCCATGGAAGCCAATACCGGAATAAGCGGAACTTCAATTTTGTCGAAAAGGTCGCGGGTATCTGTTAATTTGAGCATGGGCTCGAAAACCTGTTTCAACTGTAACGTAACATCGGCATCTTCAGCAGCATATTCCTTCACAGTTTCTATATCAACAGTGCGCATGCTGCCTTGGTTCTGTCCTTTTTTCCCGATCAGTTCCTCAATTGAAACCGGTTTGTAATTCAGGTAAGTTTCGGCAAGCAGGTCCATGCCGTGCCGCATGTCGGGCTGAATGAGGTAATGTGCCAGCATCGTATCGAAAAGGGGTCCTTTAACCACCACATCATACCATTTCAGAATTGAAATGTCAAATTTCAGATTTTGTCCGATTTTCTGAATTTTTTCATTTTCAAACACTGGTTTAAATGCGGCAACGATGGCCAGGGCATCATTGTAAGTTTCAGGAAGCGGAACGTAATAAGCTTCATACGGTTTCCAGGAAAATGACATGCCAACCAGTTCGGCAGTATTTGGATTTATCCCGGTTGTTTCCGTATCGAAACAAAAAGAATCCTGTTTTGCAAGGTTTGCAATCAGATCTGCCTGCTTTTCGGGAGTATTGACCAGTAGATATTTGTGTGGTAATGTGTTTATAGTCTGAATATCTGATGTAGTCTCCTGTAATTCGTCATTCGTCATTCGTATTTCGTCATTCAGTTTATCCGGGGCGGAGCCAAAAAATTCTTCTGAATTTGTGAATAAGTCATCCTGCGGAACCTTTGCCTGTGACTTTGTCACCTTATGAACAGGTGACTTTACCTCGGGAGCATCTCCATCCGGGTTAAGCGAAAGAAATGTGGTGAGTCGTTGCGAAAAAGTGCGGAATTCAAGTTCGTCGAAAAGTTTTTTCAGCCGGGCTTCATCCGGATGTTCCATGATCAGTTTGGTTTCGTCAAATTCAATGGGAACATCAAGGATAATGGTGGCGAGTTGTTTCGACATCATGGCCTGGTCCTTGAATTCTATCACTTTCTGACGCAGTTTTTCATTGCTGATTTTATCTGCGTTGGCAATGAGATTTTCGATGGAATCAAACTCAGCCAGGAGTTTTTTTGCAGTCACTTCTCCAACACCGGGGATTCCGGGGATGTTATCAGCAGCATCGCCCCAGAGTCCGAGAATGTCGATAACCTGCTCCGGCCTTTGAATGCTGAATTTTTCACAAACTTCTTTCACTCCGAGAATTTCGACATCACTGCCAAATTTTCCGGGCTTATAAATAAAGGTTTTGTCACTAACCAGTTGCCCGAAATCCTTATCTGAGGTCATCATATAGGTGGTGAACCCATGCTTTTCAGCCTGTTTTGCGAGGGTTCCGATTACATCATCGGCTTCATACCCGTCAACAAAAAGCGTTGGAATGTTGAATCCTTCAATGAGTTCATGTATGTAGGGGAGAGAATTGATGATGTCTTCAGGAGTTTCCTGGCGATGTGCCTTATAGGCATCAAAACCAACTTTTCTGACCGTTGGGGCCATGGTATCGAAGGCTACCCCGATGTGTGTGGGCTTTTCTTTCTTCAGTAAATCGAGAAGCACATTGGCAAAACCAAAAATGGCAGAGGTGTTCACTCCTTTGGAACTCATCCGTGGATTTTTATTGAACGCAAAATAAGCCCTGTAGATCAGAGCCATGGCATCGAGGAGGAATAATTTTTTAGACATATAATTTATTGATTCGAAGTGCATAAAATTAGATTATTTTTACCTTTATTTGAATATAGATTATAACTTTGTGTAAAACTTAAACGCTATGAGACAGTATCTGATTAAAAAAGGAAACCATTATTGCTCCATGAGCATTTTTGAAAAACTCGGAGCGATTGGCTGGAAAATTAAAAAGCACACCGTAAAGTTTAGATTTCACCCTGATTGTTATTGGGCTCCGGAAAGGAACAATGATGACAGTGACCTGAATAAACTTACCGGCATTTCTTACGGAATGAATGTGCATTCAAATTCAGTAAGATTGACATGGCGGCCCGATTTTAACAACCCGGGCACCATAGAAATCTTTGGTTATACCTATGATGAAGCCGCAGTGGCTCCTAAATTTTCCTCACTGAAAATCACCTCAGTTCAGGTAGGGCAGCTGGTAGATGCATGTATTGTATCAGATGGAAACCACTATGATTTCACGGTAAATAAAGTTACCGCATCCATGCCCAACACCAACACTGATCCCAATCTCTGTCTTCGTCTTTATCCTTATTTCGGCGGGAACAATACCGCCCCGCAGGATATGACAATTGATATTGATTATCTGTAGGATAAGCACTCCTTAACAACAGGGTGTTTATATCTTTTGCCGGTCGTCACTGAATCAGGGATGATTGTGATTATATTTGGGCCAACTCAAACCCTTTTGTATGTTGCGCAAAAAGACAAAAGAAAAGAAAATCTTCGTGTTGGATACCTCTGTTATCCTTTACAATCATAATGCAATCCGCAGTTTTGACGACAACGATGTAGCCATCCCGATCACAGTGCTGGAGGAGCTGGACAATTTCAAAAAGGGCAATGATACCATAAATTTCGAAGCCCGTGAATTCATCCGCATCATCGACCGGTTGTCAAATAAAGCAACCCTTACCAAATGGATTTCCCTTGGAATGCCCAAAGGTGGCAAGTTCAAAGTGGTGATGAATGAACAAAGCGAACTCGATGCCGTAAAGGTATTTGGCGAAAACAAACCTGACCACCGCATCCTGAATGCGGCACTGGTGATGATGTCGGAAAATCCTGAGAAATTGGTTATACTGGTTTCAAAGGATGTTAACCTTCGTTTGAAGGCCAAATCACTCAATATTTCAGCTGAGGATTTTGAGACGGGCAAGATCAAGGATGTAGAAGGTTTGTATTCCGGAAAAACCCTGGTTGAGGGGTTGGATAGAGCAATCATTGATATTATTTATGAAGCAGGATGGTGTATGCCCGAAGATATCGGCATTAAAAATCCCATTCCAAATCACTATTTCATTCTTAAAAACGGTAAAAGCTCCGTATTGGCATTTTATAACCCGGTAAGCAAACGTATCGAGAAGATCGAAAAGCATGAATGTTATAAAATTAATCCCCGGAATGCCGAACAGGTTTTTGCTCTTCATGCAATTCTCAACCCCAATGTAAAACTTGTAACCATGCAGGGTATTGCCGGTACCGGAAAAACACTGCTTGCCCTTGCCGGAGCGCTTGAACAAAAGCGGAATTTTAAACAGATTTACCTGGCCAGGCCGATCGTGCCGCTGAGCAATAAAGACATCGGTTATTTGCCCGGAGATATTAAATCGAAACTTGATCCGTACATGCAACCCCTCTGGGATAACCTGAAATTCATCCAGAGCCAGTATAATGAAAAAGACAAGGAATACAAGGCGCTTACTGAAGCGGTTGAAAACGAAAAACTGGTGATTACCCCATTGGCCTACATAAGGGGGCGGAGTATATCAAATGTTTGTTTCATTGTGGATGAGGCTCAGAACCTCACCCCGCACGAAGTCAAAACCATCATTACCCGGGCAGGTGAAAATACCAAGATCATTTTCACCGGTGATATATACCAGATCGATACGCCTTATCTTGATGCCCAGTCAAATGGATTATCAACCCTGATTGATAAAGTGAGAAAGCATGATATCTATGCCCATATCAGGCTGGAGAAGGGTGAAAGATCGGAATTGGCGAACCTTGCAAATGAGCTTTTGTGACCCCACCCCAACCCCTTCCCCAAGAGGGAGGGGCAAGTGGAGTGGCTATTTTTCTTCGAAGATAACGGT